>JAJFMI010000138.1 GCA_021772235.1 Chlamydiota bacterium | reverse complement strand
TTGGCTCTTCCTGTTTCGGCTCTTCTGGCGCTGCCGCCTTTGGCTCTTCCTGTTTCGGCTCTTCTGGCGCTGCCGCCTTTGGCTCTTCCTGTTTCGGCTCTTCTGGCGCTGCCGCCTTTGGCTCTTCCTGTTTCGGCTCTTCTGTTAACTGGCTTTTTAATTGGGAAACATAGTTGCGAATTGTAGAAGTCAATTCTTCTGATAGGGAAAAAGACCCTTCAGCGAGGTTGTTTTTTGTGAAATCGAGAAATTGATTTGTCGTATTGAGTGCTTCACTTTGTATGGGATCTTTAAGAAGCAGTGCCAGCCCTTTCAATAATTCTCTCAGCACAAGCGCGTGTTCTGGAGAAGGATTAGCTAGTAGTTTTTCTACTCTCTGTTCAATTTGAATAAAAAGATTATTGATCATTTTCGTCGACTATATGTTTTTTTTGCGGGATAACAGGTTTCATAAATTTTCGAGATATATTTTTACCTATGACCTCTTTTAGTTTCTCATCACTTGCTCTGATATTATTAAAAACGCTCCGTCTACTGCTATCTGGTATAAAATAATCAAAATCAATTAATATTTTTTTGCCATTTTTTTTGCTTCTCAGCAGCAAGAAAATTCATATTGAACCCGCCTGTTTCTTCAGATTCAGTCCATATTCCCTCTTAGTGAGCTTTAATAATCTCTTTCTATCCCTATACCGGAATCCTCAATTGAATCCCCAATTTTTTCGAATTTATAAATAACAACTAATCACACGGAAGCTGCAGTCAGATAAATAGCAACCGATTTTCTTCTACAATTAAAATTATATCACTCACTACATTCTCCAATATATGTTGTTAATAGTGTGGTTAAACTCGCAATATGCACACTTGCCTCAATTAGAACATTTTTCGCTTTTTCAGTAATGAGCGCCTTGTCATGCCCTACAAAAGATTGATTACCACTACAGTAAAAAATTAGTGGATTCTCTTCAAACATCCCGTGAATCATCTGCAATCTTTGTGGAAAATCCAGACTGGAAAAATGAATTAAAAAGATGAATCCATGATAGCATTCGTTTTGGCTTATACTTTCTTCTAAAGATTCAATTGGAAAAGCCGTCACATTACAATTGAGCTCTTCTAATTTTTTTACTAGCCTATTAGATTCATATGGCAAATCACCAATAATAGCGATCCGGCAGCTTTTCTTTTTCTTACATTCTGTTACATGCTTTTTTACAAGCTTTGTTATTTCCTGATATTCGCTGTCATAAGGCGCATATAGAACTTTTTTCAGATCGCACTTACAAGAATTAGGAACCAAATTAATTGTTTGAATCCCCCCACGAAATAATTCATTTTCTATTACAGTCGCTTCTCCATTTTTTTGAGGTAATAGATGGTGAAAGATGACAAGACTATGGGATCTATTAGGTATTTCTTGGTTTTGGATAAAATCCGTTATAGAAAGGTAAGAATAGAAATCTTTTTCTTTGAGCTTTGCTAGACTTTTTGTAAGAGCATCATTTCTATCCAATACATAGATAACAAAAGTTTCCTGCAACCCATCTTCTATTTGGGGGAGGTCATAGGGAATAATTAATGTGAATCGCGAACCTTTCTCCAGCTCACTTTCAACAAGAATATCTCCTCCCTGTTCTTCTGCAATTTTCTTGGAAAGCGCCAATCCAAAGCCTCTGCCTCGCACTACATATTTTTGCTCTATCTCAAGTTTTTCAAATGGTGAGAAAATCATTCCTAACTCTTCTTTACTAATCCCACTCCCCGTATCTTGCACCTCAAAAATATAGTATGCCGCAGCAAGATCCAGTTTTATCGTGAGCCCACCATTATTTGTCGATTTAATAGCATTGCTAATTAGGTGTGAGAGAATTTGCTGAATACGTTCTTGATCTGCGTGAAGCTTAATCTCTCTAGGGGGAGGAAGAATTTTA
This sequence comes from Chlamydiota bacterium, assembly GCA_021772235.1. Taxonomy (GTDB): domain Bacteria; phylum Chlamydiota; class Chlamydiia; order Chlamydiales; family JAJFMI01; genus Algichlamydia. Next base: position 20,394 of record JAJFMI010000138.1, on the reverse strand, counting down.
CAAATTATCTGTTTTTCTGAGATCACCTCTCGATAATTTTTACAAACAGCATTTATTACCATCATTGGATCAAACACCCGCCGAAGAAAACGCACCTTCTTTCCTTCAAGCAAAGAGACATCAAGAACATCATTAATGTAGGACATCAAAGTCTTCCCTGACTCAAATATTCTTGTGACAGAGAAGCTCTGCTTCTCTGTCAACTCTCCGTCCATGCCTTCTATTAAGCATTGTGAAAAACCCAAAATTGCATTCATTGGAGTACGCAACTGATGTGAGACCGTAGCCATAAAATGTGTTTTTGCCTCTACAGCCTTCTGTGCTAGGATCTTTCCCCTTTTTAGAATTAGATAGAGCTCTAAGTTGGTAAAGAGGGCGCCTATCATCGGAAGAAGAAAACAGATCATTTCAAGAATTTGAATCCACCCAAACGTACTATAAAATCGATGAGGTTCAATAATAGAGTAGAATCCTATAAAAATAAGAGGAATTACTGAAATAAAAACAAACTTAGAAAATATGGTTTTTTCAATTTTTGAATAAATATATGAGAGGGGGTAAACAATAAAGAGAACCAAGATCAGCAACAAAACTTGAAAGGGATGTCGAATCATTTCCAAGGGAAAATATAAGCGAATCGTTTCCGGCAAATAAAATAAAGAAATAATAAATAAAACGCAAAAAATGACGCCTACAACACTAGCAATTATTATAAATGGCCAAGATTGCATTCTCTTGCTTTTGTTCGAAGCTATTGCTGCTATTAATCCCAAAGTTAAAAAAAATGTCAAAGCCGTATAATTAATAATCCAACTCATTGAGCCTTGCATATCTGATATGCCCGTTTGCTGAATATAATCTTCCGCTATTAGATAAAAAAATAGGTTAATAAACCCAGAAAAGAAATAAGCTAAACCAATAAGGGGAAATCCATTTCTTTTTCTCACCCCAAAATAGAAAAAGAGAGAAATCAAGAGGAAAATTGCAGCAGAAAACTCAAGCCAATTAACAACTTGCGGAAGAAAACGAAGATAAAAGCCTAAATTCCAGTTGACATCACCCCCACTCACATAACGAGAATAAACATCCCCAAGGTTAATCCACTGGAGGTGCAGAGGTATCCCCTTTATCCATTGGTAAAGATAAACACCCGTTGGCAAAAGAGAAAAAATCAGAACTCCGAACAGAACTGGATTCAGCCACTTGGGTTTTTCTTCTTCATCTTCCATCTGTTTCACTAATTAACAGATAGTCAACTAAATTTAAATCAACATCTTTTCAACTATTTCCTGTCATGGCCATTCAAATCCATGAACCTATCCGGATAGGTTCATAAAACAGCTTTCGTTGATTAGGCTCGCAGAAGAACTAAGCAGGACCATCACCTATGAAAAACAGAAAAAAAAGAGCTAAGTTTGCCTTAACGTTTTCTACATCTTAGGCACAGTAATTCCAACCTGACCCATGTATTTTCCACCACGATCTTTATATGACGTTTCACATTCTGTTGCGGCTTCAAGGAAGACGATCTGCGCTAGTCCTTCCCCTGCATAAATTTTGGCAGGAAGAGGCGTCGTGTTTGAAATTTCGAGAGTGACATACCCTTCCCATTCTGGTTCAAAAGGCGTTACATTTACAATAATCCCGCAGCGCGCATAGGTCGACTTTCCTATGCACATCGTGAGCACATTGCGCGGGATGCGAAAATATTCCACACTATGTGCAAGAGCAAAAGAATTGGGAGGGACGACACAGACTTCTGTTTCCATATGAACAAAAGAGTCATCGCGAAAATCTTTCGGATCTACAATTGAATTATGCACATTTGTAAAAACCATGAATTTGTTTGAAACGCGTAAATCATATCCATAACTAGAGAGGCCGTAACTAATGACTTTTTCTCCATCGTGATCTCGTACTGCACGATCAACGAAAGGCTCAATCATTTTATCCTCTATTGCCTTTTTTCTAATCCAACTATCAGGTTGTACGCTCATAAAAATACTCCGTTTTTTTTAGGGTAGTACTTAAGCGGTTTTTGCGCTAGCATAAGGAGTATGACTCTTCCTAAAACTGACAGTAATTTTGAAAACAAAATTCGTCCCGGTTCTTTAAACGATTTCTTAGGGCAAGAGCATGTGCACAAACGTTTGCAGGTTTCGATTGGTGCAGCAAAACAGCGTGGAGAATCCTTAGCGCACACTCTTTTTTATGGACCACCCGGATTGGGAAAAACAACACTTGCCAAAATTTGCGCTCATGAGATGGGTAGTGGCTTTGTCTCTACTTCAGGGCCAGCGATTGAAAAAGCAGGCGATCTTGCCGGAATATTAACTTCTTTGGAAGAGGGTGACGTGCTCTTTATTGATGAGATTCATCGACTTTCTACTGTTATCGAGGAGTATCTCTATCCTGCTATTGAAGATTACAAACTTGATCTCATGCTCGATTCTGGACCCAACGCCCGCTCTGTTCAATTGACGTTAGCGCCTTTTACATTAATTGGAGCCACAACACGCTTGGGCCTTTTGAGTTCGCCAATGCGCTCGCGCTTTGAGCATGCAATTCGTCTCGATTTTTACGAGGAACCGACACTTACCCAGATTGTTTTACGTACTGCAAAAGTATTGAAGTGCTCGATTGACCCTTTATCTGCCAAAGAGATCAGCATGCGCGCACGCGGCACGCCACGCATTGCAAATAATCTGCTACGCTGGGTACGCGATTATGCGCAAATTCATAATAATTCATCTATTGACCTTGCCCTAACAAAAACAGCACTTGAGATGATTAAGGTAGATCCGCTAGGGTTAGGCGAGATGGATAAAAAAATTCTTCAACTCATTTTGGACCATCATGATGGAGGCCCAGTCGGATTAAAAACCCTGGGGGCGGCGCTAGGAGAGGAGCCTTCCACAATTGAAGAAGTTTATGAACCGTTTCTCATCATGCAAGGGCTATTGAAAAGAACGCCTCGCGGAAGAGAAACCACAAACTTAGCAAAAAAACACATCGAGGGAACATGTTAAAAAAGCTCTTATTTATTTTCGCACCAATCATGCTTTTTAGTTTTGGTGCTCCCCTTTCAGAATTTGATACAGATAAACCAGCAACAATAAAAGTCCTGCTGGAAAAAGGAATCAAAGGTACCGTTGTTGAGGTAAAAGGACCGCATAAAATCTTTAACCCAATGGATGGCCGTCAGCTTAAAACACGTTTTTTTCGCAAACGCTTCTATCTACAGTCGATTGCAAATGGTATTAAGTGGGGCGAAAATTACGATCGCATCCATCAAATTCGCATTGTACCAACAAAAAGCGATGCGACACTTGTTGTTAACGGCATTGAATACCGCGGCTGTTTAAATGCCTACCTTATCGAAGACAAACTCTACCTTGTCAATGAAGTCGATGTAGAAAGCTATCTCAAATCTACACTCATCGGGGCCTTCCCAGAAAATCTGCACCATGAAGTTGTAGACGCGCTCACTATTATCGCGCGGACTAACGCTTACCATTTAGGAATGAAGGGAGAAAAAAATTACTGGGATGTAGAAGCGCATAAAGTAGGCTATCGAGGGCAAGGCGTAATGATGCTCGACAAAGAAATTGACCGCGCTGTAAATGGCACACGTCACCTCATCATGCTCTATAAAAATCGTCCCTTTCCTGCTACTTGGAACGAGAATTGCGCTGGACGCACAGCTAATTTTGCTGCTGTTTATCGCAAAAACGAAAGAGCTCCATCTGGGGTAAAAGTACCCGTTGCAGAACGCATTCGTAATGATTCTACCTGGTGTTTTTCTATCGGAAAAGAAGAGCTTGCCGGAATTGTGAAGACCAATCGCATTTCCGATATTAAACTCTTCCAAGACGAACTCTCGGCAAAAGTTTACGCAATGCGCATTACAGACGGGACACACGTCAACGACTTAAACTTTTTCGAATTGCAAGAAGCAGTTGGAAAAGAGCGTCTTGTCAGCAATGATTTTTCCATACGTGTAGATAAAAACCAGATCCTTTTCGAAGGATATGGAAGAGGGTTGGGCGTTGGTCTCTGTCTCTTTTCCGCACAGGAATATGCACAAAAAAATGCTTTAGCGCCGAGAATCCTATCGCAATTTTTCCCTGAAACACAGCTGGAAAAAGTGCGTAGTTTCGATGAACTCGGACGCTCTATAAAAACTCCTCTTTTGATCGAATAATGGCAGGAATTTGCGGGATAATTGAAGACAAGGGAGATGATTACTCCCTTGCATTTGAGCGTATGGTCAAACCACTCTCCTATCGCGGTAAAGGGCCTCTTTCCACATGGAAATCTGATGGCGTTTATCTTGGCGCCTACGGCATGCAAATCGATGGAAGTGAAAAAGAGAAATGGCTGATAGATGGGGAGTTTACACCCGGTGAATCTCCCGATCAAGCAAACGGCCCCTTCGCATTTGCCCACTACAATTCAGAAAGTCGTGAATTACGCTTAGGACGAGATCTGTTAGGCCGCTGCCCGCTTTACTGGGCGCAGCGCGATGGACTTTTTGTTTTTGCAAGCGAGATGAAAAGCCTCCTCTCCGCCAATATCTTCGGACGCATTCCCGATTTAGAAGGTCTCTCCCATTTTCTCTCCTTCGGCTATATCCCTTTAGATAAAACTCTCCTCAAAGACATCCATAAAATCCGCTCTGGCCACACATTAAAGCTTACACGCGAACGTGAGATCATTACGCGCGCATTTACCGCTTACAGCCATGACTTGCAAAATAAAGATCCGCATTTTTCTCGAGAAAGCTACGACAATCAAATCCAAACTCTTTTGCAACAAGCCGACAGACAAAACTCCTTTACCCTAAGCTTTGAAAGACAAGAAAAAGAGCACTATTTTGGAGATGCGCCTGAAATAGAAATTCCGCCCATAGATTTTGCTGAAGGGTGCAAACGCCTTCCCGAATTAATCTGGTACTTGGATGAGCCCCTCGCCTCACCAAAATTCATTAGCTTTACCCGTGCCTTAGAAGAAGCAAAAGCCCAAGGAAAAGAAAACCTCCTCCTTGCAGCCGGATCGCCACTTTGGCTCGAGCGACATGTTCGCGTCCCGCAAGTTCCTCTCATGCACCTACGCAAACTCTACCGCAAATGCGCCCACAAACTTCTTGTCACTCCACCTCTAAACTACATGCGCAATGAAACATACACCTCTGCATTGCGCTCCTTAGCAACACATCCCTGGCATTCAAAATATCTCAAACAACAATTTGTACTTGATCCCAATCAAATTCCTTACCTGACAAACAACCTTCTTCCTCCCTCAGATCCTGAAATACTCTATCACTGTTTTCCGCCCTTTGAAAAAATGGGTCCAAGCCTCTCCTCTCTTCTCTATCTCCATCAAAAAATGAGCTTTGTCGGCCACTACTCCACCCTTTTTGATCGCATATCCAAAGCAACAGACATCAACCTTATTACACCGTTTCTTGATCGTAATGCACTTGCCACATTCGCCCATGCACCTGAAAACATTCTCTCCAACTACATCAAACGCCCCCTGACGCCTGTATACAAACAGCCCCTTTTTGCCAAAACCACCCTTTACGATCCACAGACAGCCAAACACCTCTTTTCGCTCCTTAAAAAAGGCGTACTTGTAGACAATGGGCTGATCGATCCAAAAGCACTAGAACACGAGTTGCATAAAATCGGGCATCTTCGAACTCTCTGGTCCCTGCTAATATTAGAAGTTTGGTTCCGGCTATTTGTAGAAAATGACGTAAGCGCAGTAGCGCCTAAAACATCACTTGAGGAATTCTTAAAATGAGTAAACCCATCACATCAAAAAGACGCGCAAGCAGCATCTCCACAGCTCTATTTCTGCTAGGCCTTGCCTATATTTTTTATACAGGCATCTGGTGGCCCAACATCATGCTTGTTGTGGGAATTCCCTTGGCCATCCGCCAATATCTCAACGGCCGCTTTCACGACATGGTCGTAACCCTCGCCCTTTTTGTTGGCGTCTATATTACGACTACGGTTCAAGTTGCTTGGAATCTCCTTCTCCCGATTCTCTTTGCCATCGGTGCTGTCTATATTCTTTTTCGAGAATTCCTAGACTCGCGCGGTGAAACAGAAGAAGAGCGGGAAGAAGACCTCAATATCGAAATCGAAATTGACGAATATCGCGAAGATTAAAGCATTTATTCCGTGGATTTGGCACCGTTTTAGCTAGCTGTATCTTCACCAGATGAATGTAACAATCTTTTTCGCGCTAAACGAATACCTATAAATAATCCGATGCCTATTATACAACTGCCTACTTGTGCAGGTATCCCAAATGGTTCCCAAGATTTTTCAGAGCAACTGGCAACAGATACATCCATTTCACTGATTCTTTTTGTTGCAAACCATTTACAAGAGTCAGGCATAAGAGAATAAAGTGCTGCAATATGAATGATTGAGACGCAAATTAAAACCCCAGAAAAAGCTTCTGTAAGAATAAGAAACCGGTTTTTACCAGGAGAAAATACTCCTGAAATTGAGAAAGAAAAAATGAGCAAAAACACAGCTCTTTGAATTTCACATAAGAGGCATGGAAAAAATCCTTTTGTTTGCGCAACCAATGAGGCTATGAGAGAATGCATGGAAATAAAGATCACTATAAGAAACATCAAATCTGCATATCTTAATGCTTTACTATACATAAATTAAACTTCTACCGTTTCTGTAATATTCTGATTTAATTTATCTTCTATCGCGCTAATCAGCCATAAATTTCTAGATCCAGGATTTTTTTCCCACTTTTTCAGTTCACTCAAATGTTGATCTAGTTTATCCACTACTATCTTCTCGATCTTTAACCGAACTTGCTTACCTTCTCTTCTCGGCCTTGCACCAATTGAAATATTTAACTGCTCTTTATCGAATTTTTCAGTGATTGCTGAATAGATAAAGCTCTGTTTCGTATGATTTTTTGAAGTGGTATCACTAAAGTGTTTTAGCGTGTTTTCTAACTTTTCCGTAAGGTTCGGAGGTAACCGAATTGCAAGGTATACATATTTTTTATCGTCCGCTTCTGGTTGAGACTTGTCCCGCCCGTCCATTCTTGAAATCCTTTTTTTAACAACTTATCAACACATTAAACAATTTCGTATTTAATTCATAACTAATATTTGTATTCTCTTGTTTTTTTAAGTAAATGCATCGTATATAATTCATTTAGTTATAAATCGGATAAGAAGAATGCTTGGAATAAGAATTCCTTCTATTACTCTTAGTAAATTGTGTTTGACAGCCCCTCACTGATGCATACGCATGGTGAATTTCTCATTGTTTTAGGTAAGGAATTTATGGGACTAGACACTTAGTGTCTAGTCTACAAAGTTCTTCAACCGAAAACGGCGCCAAATCCACGGGGTTGAACTATTTCAAATCGATCCATATTATTAATATTGAGCGATTTGAAATAGCCCAACCGCGAGAGATTTCGCGTTGTTTTCGGTAAAGAACTTTATAGACTAGACACTAGATAATTGATTGAATTTTCATTAAATGATACGATTGCATGGAAATTCGAAATGCAAAATTATATCGAATGATTTTTAATATAATTTAGGTAGTTGACTATGAATAGATTAATTTGCTGTTTTTCTAGACAAATGCCAGTCCCGGCTAGACTGTATCAACAAACTAATTCTAGGGGTTATCACACTTCATCTACTTCGGCAAAAACTTCTGGTTTAGTTCAAGCGATTTGCGAAAAAAGCAATAGATTTAGAGTGCTTGGTTCTTTATTGGGAGTAACAGGAGTATCAACTTTAGCTTTTGACAAATATTACAATCAAATAACAAAGAGTGATTTAGATAAATTTGAAAGCAATCTACATCATGATATCGAAAAACTTGGTGCAAAAATTGATGGAAAAATAGACGGCTTAAGGGATGCAATAATGCAAGTCGTTCTGGGTGAATCTTCAGTTGAAACAGAGAATCATAAGTTAAGAGCAGTTAGTGCAGAACTAGAAAAAAAGCTTTCTGAAAAATAGAGTTATATTTTGTCAGCGCTAATAATTCAGATGCATAGCGGCGCGCACTTCGGATAGGGTCGCGGCAGCTTTTTCACGGGCTCGTAGGGAGCCTTCTTTTAAGATGCGCATTACTTGCGCGGGATCTGAGGCAAATTCTGCGCGGCGTTTGCGAATTGGCGACAGAAATTCTTCTAACACTTCAAGTAGATATTGTTTGACTGTTCCATCACCAAGGCCACCTTTGCGATAGTGTGTTTCAAGTTCCTCAAGTTTTTGCTTGTCTTGGCAAAAAGCACGTAAGTAGGTAAATGAGAGAGCATTGTCGGGATCGCCGGGTGCATTGATTTCAGTATGGTTTGGGTCGCCGGGAATTTTACGGATTTTTTTCTTTAAGCTTGCGGCTTCTTCACCAAGGTAGACACAGTTGCCTAGCGATTTGCTCATTTTAGCGTCGCCATCAATTCCGGGTAGTCGAGAAAATTTTGTGATCATCCCTTCTGCTTTAACAAGCACATTGCAGTTGTAGGTCGTATTGAATTTACGCACAATCTCATTTGTCTGCTCAATCATTGGCATTTGGTCTTGTCCAACGGGTACGCAATTCGCTTTGAAAGCGGAGATATCTGCGGCTTGCGAAATCGGGTAGGTCATAAAACCCGCGGGAACGGATTCTCCAAAATTCTTTTGGGTAATTTCTTGTTTGACGGTGGGATTGTGCTTAAGACGATTCCACGTAACAAGATTGAGGTAGTAAAGGGTGAGCTCAAAGAGTTCTGGGACGAGCGATTGAATAAAGAAAATATTTTGTTTTGGGTCGAGGCCTACCGCGAGGTAGTCACAGGCAACTTCAAGAACGTTTTGGCGCACTTTTTCCGGATTGGAGGCGTTATCTGTAAGGGCCTGTGCATCGGCTATCATAATAAGTTGTTCACAGGTGCCTTGTAGTTCAAGGCGACTTTTTAGGGAGCCAAGGTAGTGGCCCAAGTGGAGGGCTCCCGATGGACGGTCTCCTGTCAAAACGATCTTTTTGCTCTTATCCATATCTGTGATATAGTACCAATATTCAATAAATTAGAAAAGGAATAAGCATCTTCTTTATTAGGAGGATGTTGTGCGCTACTCATTTACTCCTTTACTCACATGAGTAAATATGGTAAAATTAAAGAAAATTGAGGATACGCTATGAAAAAATCAACAGTTAGGCTAAATTTTGAGTTCCCAAGAGAAGAGTATCCTCAATTAAAGCTTATTTGTGCCGAGTTGGGGGTGAGTTTCCGAGAATTTGCGACTGACTTGCTTCTCAATGCCATTGAAGAATATGAGGATAAGCAGTTAGCAAAACTGGCCCGTAAAAGAATCAAAGAAATGGATCCTAATGAAAACATTTCTTTTGAAGAGGCTGTGAAACTAGCAAATTGGAAAGAGAGTGACTAAGTATAAAATTGAATTCATTAAGACCTACGTCAAGGAACTCAAAAAAATTCCTGCTCGTGACCAAAAGAAGATTCATGAAAAAATATTAGACTTAGCTAAGGAACCCAAACTAGTAGACCGATTCAAAAGTTTTTGATCTAAAACAACGCGAAATCTCTCGCGATTGGGCTATTGCAAATCGCTCAATATTAATAATATGGATCGATTTGAAATAGTTCAATCCCGTGGATTTGGCGCCGTTTTAGATTGAAGAACTTTTGAATCGGTCTACTAGACGGCTGCAAAAAACTCCAAGGAAAGAAAACCCCACCTCTCTACAGAATTCGATGTGGTGACTACAGAATTGTATACTCTTTAAATGAAAAAGTACTACTAATTTTGATTGTGAAAATTGGGCATCGCAAAAACATCTATGACCTGATAGAATAAATCCATACATGGATAAAATCGGTCGCTATCAAATAATTCGTAGAATCGCTAGGGGCGGTATGGGTGAGGTCTTCTTGGCTTATGACCCTCTATTCTCTCGCCAGGTTGCGCTTAAGAGAATTCGCGAGGATTTAATGAAGTATAAGGTGCTGCGCGCGCGTTTTTTGCGTGAGGCCAGAATTGCAGCAAGTCTGACTCATCCTTCGATTGTTCCGGTTTATGAAATTCATGAGGATGAGTTGTACTACACGATGCCTTTTGTCGAAGGAGAAAGTTTAAAAGATATTTTGCAGCGCTGTAGAGAGGCAGAAAAAGAGGGTTTACCTGGGCCTGAGATCGGTCAGTCTACCTATGGCTTAATGAGTATTTTTCTTCCGATCTGTCAGGCGATTCATTTCATTCACTCGAAGGGGTTTCTCCACCGCGATATTAAACCTGGTAATATCATTATTGGAAAGTTTGGTGAGGTGCGCATAATTGATTGGGGTGTCGCTATTGCTATTGGCCAGATGGATGAAACGGTTGATGTGAAGGAAGAGCCTGGTTTAACAAGTCCTGGAAAGGTGGTGGGCACGGTGAGTTATATGGCTCCTGAACGCATTATGAGGCAACCTGCCACGGTTCAAACGGATATTTACGCTCTCGGCGTTACGCTCTATTTGCTTTTAACGATGAAGTTGCCGTTTAAGCGCTCTTCTCTTGAGCAGGCGCGTGCGAATTTGAAAAATGAGTCTTGGCTCGATCCGTTTGAAGCAGCCCCTTTTCGAGAGATTCCTCCCAATTTATCAAAAATTGCTAAGGCGTGTTTGCAACCCAATCCCCACAAGCGTTGTGTGAGTGTGCTCGAATTAATTGATGCGATTGAGAACTATATTGCAGGCAAACCGGAATGGCAAAAGATTGCTGAGTTAGATTTGGAAAATGCAGCGGATTGGGAGTTTCAAGAGACGATTCATTTGACAAAGCAGCAGGCGGTTACGCCAGCGCTTGATTTGACAGAATGGGTGGTTTTGATGATTGCGAAGCAGCCTCTTTGTGGGAATTTTCGCATCGCTACGCAATTGCAGCTTGGTTATAGCTCGCAAGGTTTCGGTTTTGTCTTTTCTGTTCCTACTCCTGAAGAGCGCGCGGGCTTACAAAAAGGGCTTATGATTTGGATCGGTTCTGAAAAAAATCCGGGTTGCAGCTTGAGTTGCTCAAATACTCAAGTCGCCTACGTTCCCGATATCTCCTTGACTTCCGAGAAGGAGTATAAGATCGAAATTGTGAAGGAGGAGCATATTTTCTCTCTTTTCATCAATGACCGCGAGGTGCTGAAATATGAGAGCTGGTGGCCCTTTGTCGGCAACCATTTTGGTCTACTCTACAATGAGGCGGATTTTGAAATTGGGCCGATTGAAGCTTATCTTGGCTCTTCTTCGAGGATGGTCAACTGTTTGAGTATTCCCGATGCTTTTATGGCTAAACATGAGCTTGATAAGGCGCGCGAGGAGTATTTGAAGATTGTCTCCTCTTTTAAAGGGCGCCGTGAGGGTCGCGAGGCGCTTTTTCGCGCTGGCATCTGCTCGATTAAGCAGAAAAAATTTGATGAGGCCAATAGCCTTTTCGAGCGCTTTGGCCGCACAGAAGGGGCGCCTCTTGAATATTTGGGTAAGTCTATTACTTATCAAAAAGAGGGCGAGTTTGATGAGGAGATCAAGTGTTTGGAGCTTGGCCTTCGTCGCTATCCACGCCACCCTTCTAGCTCCTTTCTTTTCGAACAAATTCACTTCCGTCTCCTCGAATCTTCCAAACAGTCGCTGCAAGTGACTTTTGGCTTTTTGCTTTTAACGTTGCGCCTAGTGCCCGATATTTTACCTCGTCCAGAAACGAAACTTCTCTACGAAAATATCAAAAAAACTCTTCTTCCCCTTCCATTCCTTCCACGAGATATGTCGTCACCGCGTGCAGAACAGCTCAGTATTGCCACTGAACTCGCCTTTTGGCTTGGTAAGGAGAGCATTTTAAAAGAACTCGGTATGGGCGTTGAAGGGACTTTGAAAAAAAATGTCGATAGTGCTTTAGAAATCCTCACTCTTCAAAAGCCTGAAAAGGTAATTTTGCCTTTCTTTCCCGAGAAATCTACGCACCTCTACCGCCAACTGGCGATTTTGTGTCGCGCAAAGGGGCGACGCATGAAGGCGGCATTATTTGAAAAGTTAATTACAAATCTGTTATCCTCTTCTCGATGAGCGAGCTACCAAAAGCCTACGACCCGACATGCGCCGAAGAGAAGTGGCAGAAAATCTGGAAAGAGAAAAATTTCTTTATTGCCAATGCCGACTCGGGTAAAAAACCCTATTCGATTGTTCTTCCCCCTCCCAATGTTACAGGTGTTTTGCACATGGGTCACGCTTTAGGCGACACTCTGCAAGATATTTTGATTCGCTACCACCGTATGCGTGGTTTTGAGGTTCTATGGGTTCCCGGAACAGATCACGCAGGAATTGCCACGCAAACTGTTGTTGAGCGCCATTTGATTGAAACGGAGGGCAAACGCCGCAAAGATTACTCACGGGATGAGTTTTTGAAGCATGTTTGGGATTGGAAAGAGCGAAGCGAAGAGCGCATTCTGCAGCAGATGGAGCGCGTCGGCTGCTCCCTTGATTTTTCACGACTGCGATTTACGATGGATGAAAAATCGAACATTGCTGTCCGTACAATTTTTAAAAAAATGTATGACGAAGGGCTGATTTATCAGGGTGATTACTTGGTGAATTGGGATCCTGTAACGCAAACGGCTTTGGCAGATGATGAAGTCGATTTTGAGGAGAAGCAGTCGCACCTCTGGTACTTTAAGTACCCTGTTGAAGGCACAAACGATCACATTTTGATTGCGACAACACGACCTGAAACGATGCTGGGCGATACTGCTGTTGCCGTTTCCCAAAAAGATCCGCGCTACACAAAACTTATCGGCAAACAAATTCGCTTGCCTATTACAAATCGCCTGATTCCGATTATTGCCGACCACTATGTTGATCCTGAATTTGGCTCCGGCGCAGTAAAGATCACACCTGCACATGACCCGAATGATTTCGAAATTGGCCTGCGCCACGATTTACCCATGATCAATATCATGACTTCCGATGGAAAAATCGAAGAGAGCTTTTTCGCCGCAGGCGAAACAATGGATCGCGCGCGCGATCTCGTGGTTGCTGAGATGAAAAAGTTGGGCCTTCTTGAAAAAGTCGATCCACACACGCATCGCGTCGGTCACTCTTACAGATCGAAAGCTGAAATCCAGCCCTATCTTTCCAAACAGTGGTTTGTGAAGATGAGTGGCTTCAAGGAAAAGCTCAAAAATGCGCCTGTAAAACTTCTTCCCGACTGGAAAAAAACGTACTTGCACTGGATTGATAATTTGCGCGACTGGTGCATTTCTCGTCAGCTCTGGTGGGGCCATCGGATTCCGATCTGGTACCATGTTGACGATCCCGAGAAAAAAATCTGTTTTGATGGTGAAGGCCTGCCTCCTGAAGTTGCGCAAAGTCCAGATAAATGGGTGCAAGACGAAGATGTTCTCGACACTTGGTTTTCTTCAGCGCTTTGGCCTTTTAGCACTCTCGGCTGGCCGGAAAAAACGCCTGATCTTGCCAAATTCTACCCCAACGCAACTCTTGTTACCGGTCACGACATTCTCTTTTTCTGGGTGGCACGCATGATATTGATGGGTGAATGCGCAATGGGTGAGGTGCCTTTTCCAGAAACCTTTATTCACGGTCTGATCTATGGAAAATCTTATTGGCGCAAAAAAACAAACGGCGGTATCGCTTATGTTACGCCACAAGAGCGCATTGACTTTGATCTGGGCAAACCCATTCCCAAAGATGTTTCGTCTAAATGGGAGAAGATGAGTAAATCCAAGGGCAACGTGATCGACCCGATTGAAATTATCGATCTATATGGGGCCGATGCGATGCGTATGGCGCTCACCTCTTCTGTAACCAATTTGCCCCAAATTGATTTAGATCGTCGCAAATTTGAAGAGTTTAAAAACTTTGCTAATAAAGTCTGGAACGCTTCCCGTTTTGTCCTCTCGCATGCTCCTGAAACTTTTTCTGAAGGTTTGGATCTTTCTGCACTACGTTTAGAAGATCGCTGGATTCTCTCCCGATTAAATCGCATCATTGCCTCTACACAAAAACAGATCGCCTCCTACGAATTTGCAAATAGTGCGATGGGCACTTACCACTTTTTCTGGGATGAGTTTTGTGCTTATTATGTGGAAATCTCAAAACCCTACCTTTTTGGAAAGGCGGGATCACCTGCTGAGCAGGAGAATAAGAAAAAACTTCTTACGATCATCTTAGGCAACTGCGTTTTGCTATTGCATCCGATCGTGCCGCACATAACAGAAGAGATCTTTTCCCTTCTGCCAAAAGCTTCTGGGAACTTTAAGGATCCTTATTCAGCTTTCTATAAAAAAGCGCTCTCCTCTCCTGCCGCCTGCATGGCGCCCTTCCCAACTGAAATTGTGGAAAACGATATCTGCGATATTGCAGAAGCAGAATTTGCCAAAGTACAAGAGATCCTTCACACCATCCGCAATATACGCGCAGAAATGCAGCTCCCCCCAAACGTTGCAACTGATATCTATATTGAAGGGGATCGGCATCTTCCCTATGAAACAATTCTAAACGCCCTTGTGCGTATCAATAAGCTGCATTTATGCAAACCAGAAGACTTAGGATTCTCTGCAAGTAGCCAAGTAAAAGATCTGCATATCACCATTCCCCTCCCCGCCGAACTGATCGAAAGAGAAAAGCAACGCCTTGTAAAAGAGCAGGAAAAGTTGGAAGCGCAGATTAGTAAACTGAAAGGGCAGTTAAAGAATGAAAACTTTGTGGCACGCGCGCCAAAAGATTTGGTAGAAAAAACAAAGGCCGACTTAGCGTCGGCCCAAAAAGAACTAGAACAGATTTTATCTCGTCGGTCTTAGACGAACTCTTTTAAACTCACCTGTTGGCTGCTCTTCTAAAATGAGATCAAAACTCGATTCGTAGCGATCGTGTGGAATGAAGACAACCGTTTTCTTAAATGAGTGCGGCTCAATTGTGAAGCTGCCCTGTGATTTTCTTGCAAAGTCATCATCTAAACGCGTGTTTGCATTAGACGAAAGTACTCCATCAACAATTGCTGGCAGCACAAGCGGTGCAAAAAGCAGCATGCGTCCTAAAGTTGACGTGTGCACCATTCCAGCTACCTCATCTACTTTTGCGCAAGGAATGCTCAAATTATCTGATGAAAACTTATAGCATTTATCTGAGGAATTTTGGAAAGTGAGCTGCACAGCATGATAGCCTTTTCTTCTCACATCACGATCAAGATAGGTATCGCAGTCACGATCGCCAAACTCTTTACAGCCAATCTGAAGACCTTCGGCATTTTCACACTCTTTTACAAAGACTGGATCTAGCGCGCTCAAGTCTGTTGCGCGGTAGGAAGCGCAGCTTGAAAGAAGCGTTCCTATACATATGATTAATACATCAATTCTTTTCAAAAATTTCACCTTAGGTACCTCGTAGTTTATTACCGATATAAGAAACTGTATTCTAACTATCTCCCAGGTTTTGTCAAGCGCTTTACAAAGAAACTTCTTTCAACAAACCTGAAGTCTCTTCTTTCAAACTTTCTTGAGGGAGATTTTCAAGAGGTTTTACGCGATAAGTTGCGCAACTTGTCAATCCAACTAGTGTCTAGTCTACAAAGTTGTTCATCCTCCTGCGCCGCAATTTTGCAGAGCCAAGCCGAATCCATCGAGCGCTCACGAATTCATTCCCCATTCCACTACAATCCGTGGGGCACCTTTTACAACAATTCACTCTGCTCTTTTTTTTTGTTGCAAAAAGCTTTGTGCTCCAGAAACAAAAATAAACAGCCGAGGAGCGGGACGCGAAAAAGGGACCCATGTAGCTTTAGCGGAATGGGAAATGAGCGCCAGATCCTCTCGATGGATTCAGATTGGCAGTGAAAAATTGTAGCGCAGGTCAAGGCATCAGTGCTTTGCACGGGCCTGGCCCGAGCACACGATTTAGCATGCCAAGATGAAGCTCAAGGGGTGCGGGGGCTTGCCCCGACTTAGAATTAGTGGCTGTTTTTTTAGATCACCAATTTATTTGAAGAACTTTGTAGACTAGACACTAATAGCAAAAGTAAAGTTTTTCTCATTTGATCACGACTCCTATTCTTGCGGTCACATCTTTATCAAGGGAATAACCGGGAAGGTATCCACTTGTTTTGCCGCCAATCTCCAAAAAGAGTCCAGCGTAAGATTTTATGTTAATTATTCCTGTCACTGAGGCTGCCATTCCCCACTGCTTTTGCTCTAAGGCTGGGCGAAAAAGCGGGCGATCTTCTTCAAAATCTTTAAGTGTAGCGCTTGTGATGAACTTCCCCTGATTCCACACATCAAAATTCCCGCCCACGGTTAGCCAGGAATTTTCAAAAGCATGATTATAAGAGATACCAGCACCTGCACTCCGTTTGCCACCTTTAAAATAGAAGTAAAGTGGATTGTCGTTAATTGAAAAAAAGCTCTCCCAGTAAGCTTCTGGGCCATATGGCGCATATCCAATCCGGGCATTTGGAAGATAGCGAACACCTTCTGTAATTGGGATCATAGGAAATTCCCATGATTGACCTGTACCTATGTAATAGAAAAGCGCAAAGTAAGAGTAAAATGTCATCGGATCGAGCCAGTTAAATGCAGCCCATGTCGAGAGATCGTTAATAGAAAGTCTATCGTCTGGATAGGAGAGGTTGTAAAATTCCAGGTAGATCTTAATATCGTTGCCATCATTTTCAGGACTCTCCAATTCCCCTTTAGAAGTGATCGAGGTGTACCAAAAAAGGGACTGCTGCGCTTGGTTGTAAAGCGCGCTCATTCGCCCATCAATTTTTCCTGTGCGGATCCAATTCATCTTGGCAAGACGCGCCAAGATAAATTCTCCATCTAATCCCCCAACAACTAAAGCCAAAAATTCCCCTATCGAAAGAGAAGGATCTGGTTCAAACTGTGTGGCGCCGCCCCAAGGTGAAACAGTATACCCTTTAATAGTTACTCCTTCATCGCGCATGCGGTAGCCGTGTCCAAAAACTTCATGCTGTGTCACGCTCGCAAGCATATCGATGGGATACCAGATAGCAAACATTTCAATAGCGCGCCACCATGGGCTTCCTGTTTCTCTACGGTCCTGATCGCGAAAAAAATAATCTTCTGTCGAAGTTAGGAGATGATGAGCAAATAGGATATCATAACCGCCAGCAAAGGGAGAAAAATCGGGATCGATCACTATTGCTTGAAAAGACTTCGGTGGTTCTACAATTTCTTCCTCAGCAATGAGGGTCGCAAATAATAAAAAACAGATGAATCGCTTCAACATATGTAAAGATCATATCAAAGTTCCTTTTTATGGAGAAGGTCAAAAACTTTTGTTTCTCTTGCAACAATTTTTGATAAAAGCAAGAGTCCAATGAGATTGGGTAGGATCATGAGGCCATTCATAATATTTGCCATGCCCCAAACAAAATTCAAACTAAAGAGCGATCCTGGCAAAACAACAAGAGTATAGAGAACGCGAAATGGTTTTATAGCGCGAATACCAAAAAGATATTCGACGCACTTTTCGCCATAATAGGCCCACGCTAAAATGGTCGAATAAGCAAATGCAACAAGTGCGATTGTAACAAAAATGCCACCGCCGGGGAAAAGTGTGTCGAATGCTTTAAGTGCAAGAGCGGCACCATTGAGTGGATTTCCATCTGGTCCAAGCTGACCTAAAACGCCGCTAACACCAATTGCAAGACCTGTAATCGTGCAAACAATAATGATTGTGATAAATGCGCTCGACATAGAAACAAGCGCTTGTCGGCCCGGTGTATCGGTTTTTGCGGCAGCGGCAGCAATTGGTGATGTTCCAAGGCCCGATTCGCTAGAAAATATACTGCGCGATGCGCCCATCTGAATCGCTAAAAGCACTGAAGCGCCCGCAAAACCTCCTGTGGCTGCTTGTGGCGTGAATGCGTATTTGAAAATGAGGTAAAAAGCGTGAGGGATTTGGCTATAATTCATGAGCAGCAAAATGATACCGCCTAAAATATACATTATCGCCATAGTTGGCACCAAAATTGATGCAACACGGCCAATACTTTTAATGCCGCCAAAAAGGGCAAAACCAACTAATCCAGTTAATACAAGCCCAATCCAAATGGGATCAATTCCGCTGACAGCTTGCATGGCAAGTGCGACTGAATTTGCCTGCACCATATTGCCTGTACCAAATGCAGCAACCGCAGCAAAAAAGGCGAAGAGCACAGCGAGTACTTTTTTTCCCGCTCCCCTCTCTAAATACTCCATTGGTCCACCGCACATTTCACCAGCTTCATCGACAACACGATACTTGATAGCAAGGAGCGCTTCGGAAAATTTTGTTGCCATGCCAATAATACCAACAACCCACATCCAAAAAAGCGCGCCATAGCCGCCAATCACAATTCCTGTTGCCACGCCTGCGATGCTGCCAATACCAATTGTTCCAGCGAGGGCTGTCATCAATGCTTGAAAGTGGCTGATATCGCCCTGTGCATGATCATCATGGCGCGTAAACGCTAGTTTATGTGCGTAATAGAGATAGCGAAATTGTACGCCACGTGTGCGATAGGTAAGCAAACAACCAACTGCAAAAAGGAGAATTACAAGTGGAGGTCCCCATATCCATTCATTCAGAGTTTGGACCCAAGTCATAAGTGCCCATTATATCACAAAATCATTTGTCAACAACCGCTATTTCTGGTATCTATTAGCTAAAATATGTTGTCACCAGAAGAGCTTTTTCAGCGCTACCCTTCCTACTCTTCCGATCAAATTTCTTCTTTTCGTCAGGAAATCCGCTCTATCTTACACGGAAAATCACAGAAAATTGCGATTGTTGTCGGTCCCTGCTCTCTCCATAATACAGGTGAAGTTTTTGAATATGCTAAACGCTTAAAAAAACTTCATGATCAGCTGCAAGATCGCGCCTTCATTATTATGCGTGCTTATTTTGAAAAACCGCGCACGACACTTGGGTGGAAAGGTCTTGTTTATGATCCCGATCATGATGGATCACACGACTTAAAAAAAGGCTTAATTACTACGCGTAAACTGCTTTTGCAACTCTCTAATCTTGGACTTCCCCTCGCTGCAGAATTTCTTGATCCCAACATTGCTTCTTATTTTTCAGATCTCATTTCATGGGGCGTGATTGGTTCGCGCAGCTGCACCTCACAAATCCACAGACAACTCGCTTCTGCCCTTCCTATGCCTGTTGGCATAAAACATGGCACGGAAGGTTCTCTTGATTGCGCTCTCAATGCCATGATAGCTGCAAAAGCTCCTCACCATTTTTTTGGCGTTGATAGATCAGGTAAATTAACTGCGCAAAGTTCCCCCGGAAATCCCGACACACATCTGATTTTACGCGGCTCACGGCACGGTCCCAATTACGAAGCTGATGCAGTTGCAGAAGCTACCTCCCTACTAAAACAAAAAAATCTGCCCTATCGCCTTCTCATTGATTGTTCACATGGCAATAGCGGCAAAGATCATACCAAACAGCCTAAAGTTTTTTCCCATGTGATGAAACAGATTCGTGAAGGAAATGAAAATATCTTTGGTGTGATGCTCGAGAGCCATTTAAAAGAAGGGCTTTCACTTACGGATAGCTGCATTGATTGGGAAAGGACTGAAAAGATTTTATTGAATGAGTTCCACCCACATCTGCTGACGCCAATCAGCTAACACTTTCCCCTCTTTATCAACGAGCTCCGCCTTGTAAGTTAAAAAGCCTCCTGTCTCCTTAAACTTCTCATTCATGAGTTCGTAAAGGACATTTCCTGCCTGCTGATGGATCGGGTAGGTAATGGTTTCTCGTGTGTAATTTCGAAAAATCATGTGGAGTGCTAAGATGGGTGGTTGGCGACCAACTCCCGGTGGAATGCGGTAAGTAATAAAGAGTTTTTGTCCTTTGGGCGGATTTTCTTGGTCGGGATCAGGACTCTCAACCCATGAGCTAGCTAAACTCCCCCGTCCATAAGAGAGACGTTTTACATTTACTGCGTAAGGAGCGCAACTAACTAAAAAAATAAGTGGAAAAAGATACCGTAACACCTCACCAATATACATCGAACGCTATGAAAAAGGAAGCGGCGATTGCCATCCTTTTTAATGAAAAGCGTGATCAGGTTCTTCTTGTGCGCCGTCGCGATATTCCTGTCTACGTTCCCCCTGGCGGCGGGATTGATCCTGGTGAAACTCCTGAAAAAGCCGCTTTGCGAGAAGCTTTAGAAGAGACGGGTGTTGATGTGAAAATTGTTCGTAAGGTGGGCGAATACTCCCCCAAAAACCGCCTCGCAAAACAGACACATGTCTTTGAAGGTGTTGTGGAAAGAGAGAATTTGTCTCCGACAAATGAAACTCTTGGAGCAAAATTCTTTCCTCT
>JAJFMI010000137.1 GCA_021772235.1 Chlamydiota bacterium | reverse complement strand
TGCATCTTTTTTAAGATGCGCGAAGAGCCTGCTTGGATAGGGAAATGGACAAATTCACAGAGCGTGGGAAGATCGCGAATGGCTTCCATCAATTCGCGTGTGATATCGATTGGATGGGAAGTCATAAAGCGAACGCGTTCGATGCCATCAATTTTGTCGAGGCGGTGAAGAAGGTCGTGAAAAAGACATTTCCAGTCGGGCATATCTTTTCCATAGCTGTTGACATTCTGTCCGAGAAGAGTGATTTCTTTATAACCTGCATCTGCAAGCTTTTTTACCTCTTCTTCAATACTCTCTGGAGGCCTAGATACTTCCTTACCGCGTGTATAAGGAACTACGCAGTAAGTGCAAAATTTGTCACAGCCACGGATAATCGATACGTAAGCTTTTACTTTATCGTCGCGTTCTGCCACAAGATAGTCGAGGTTTTCCTCAAATCGATCGTCTGTTTTAAAGCTTTTTTTTCCCTCGATCACTTCATCGAGCACAAGATTCAAATCAGTAATATTATTTGTGCCTAAAACAAAGTCTACATTAGGCAATTTTCGAAAAAGAGTCTCTTTTTTAGCCATAGCCATACAGCCGGTCACACCAATAATAGGGCGGTGCGACTTAGATCGGCCTAGGATGCCAATCTTGCCCATCGCTTTGCGCTCAGCTAGATCGCGAATGGAACAAGTGTTGAAAATTAAAAGATCTGCTTGCTCCTCAGTTAAAGCGCGGGAAAGACCGCGTCGTTTAAGCTGACCATGCATGATTTCAGAGTCGAGCTCATTCATCTGGCAGCCGTATGTTTTTATAAAGTAACTTTTTGGATTTCGTAACGTGCTCATAACAACTGAGTTTACCCATAAAAGAATGATAAATCAACACTTGGCAAAAAGATCTCTATTAGATATACTCGAGAACTGAATATAAGATGGATGTAGGCACATGGCCAATAAAAAAAATAACCAAACAATTTTTTTAACCGCAGAAGAGGCACAGAAAGACCATAATTGGTATGTTGCCGATGCTAAGGGAAAAACTTTAGGCCGCTTCGCATCTGAAGTAGCAAAAATTTTACGTGGGAAACACAAGACCACTTTCACTCCTCATGTTGATTGTGGAGATGGGATTGTTATTCTTAATGCAGATCAGTTCGTTGTAACAGGAAGTAAAGCTGCAAATAAAACTTACAAGCACCATACGGGTCATGTAGGCGGTTTGCGCGAGATTACTTTCCGTACAATGTTGGAGCGTAAACCGGATTTTATTCTCCGCAATGCGATTCAAAAAATGATGCCACGTACTAAACTGGGTAGAGCACAACTAAAACGTCTTCGTATCTTCGTTGGAGAAGAGCATAATTTAGAAGCGCAGCAACCTGTAAAAATTAATCTTTAGGAACTATAGATGGAAGAGAAACTCGGAGTAGGAAGAAGAAAAAGAGCGGTAGCTTCAGTGCGCCTGCGAAAAGGAAGTGGAAAGGTGACTGTCAATGGTCGCAAGCATGATGAGTATTTCCCATTAGATTTCCAAAGAGAAATCATGCTAAGTCCTTTGAAAAAATTTGAACTTGATTCGACCTATGACATTCTTGTGAGTGTTAAAGGTGGAGGAGTTGAGGCGCAAGCAACAGCTGTTCGCCTTGGTATCTCACGTGCTCTTGTTTCAGATGATGAAGGAAAGCGTGGTGAGTTAAAAGAGCTTGGCTATTTGACTCGCGATCCTCGCAGAAAGGAACGCAAGAAATATGGTCAAAGAGGCGCTCGTGCCAAATTCCAGTTCTCTAAGCGTTAATAGAAACCTTTATTGTTTTCAAAAAAGACTTCCTTTTCAGGAGGTCTTTTTTTTTGCCTTAAAATTCTTAAAGGGGGCCATATCTTATTCCAGAAAGGAGATATGGCCCCTTATAATGAAGTTGTTAAAAGTGCATTAATTTGATTGTAAGTAGTTTAGGTGTGTTCAATGAGAAAAGAAATTATTGGTCGTGAAAAAGAGCAGGAAATTTTTGCAAATCTTATCCGTTCGAAGGAATCGGATTTTCTAGTACACCGATTGAAAAGTTATTCAACCTAAAACGGCGCCAAATCCACGGGATTGAACTATTGAAAATCGATCCATATTATTAATATTGAGCGATTTTCAATAGCCCAATCGCGCGAGATTTCGCGTTGTTTTAGGTCAAAAACTTTTGAATCGGTGTACTAGCTGTTTATGGCCGGCGTCGTGTAGGAAAAACCTTTCTTATTCGTGAATATTTTTCAGAATCAGCTCTCTATATTGAGGTAGTTGGGATTAAAGATGCGTCAACAAAAATGCAGTTACAGAACTTTACGACTGCTATTTCCTCTTTCTTTTACAAAGATCTCTCTATACAGGATCCCAAAAATTGGAAAGAAGCTTTTTTACTTTTTACTAAAGCGCTAGAGAAAGTGAAAAAGAAAAAAGTGGTGCTATTTCTTGATGAGCTCCCGTGGCTTGCTACAAAACGTTCAGGTTGCATTCAGATGCTAGATCATTTTTGGAATGCTCATTGGTCGAAGAACAACAATTTAATTCTTATCGCTTGTGGGTCGGCTGCTTCCTGGATGTTAGATCATTTGATTCATGCAAAAGGAGGGCTGTACAATCGTGTCACAAAGCGCATATTGCTCGAGCCGTTTAATTTAAAAGAAACGGAGGAGTATTTACTGAGTCGTTCTATACGAATGTCGCGTAAGCAGATTGCAGAGCTTTATATGGCTGTCGGAGGTATTCCTTTTTATCTCCGCGAGGTAAAAAAAGGAGAGTCAGCAACGCAAGCAATCGATGCTCTCTGTTTTACTAAATCGGGGTTGTTAAGTGAAGAGTTTACCAATCTTTTTTACGCACTTTTTGATCAAGCAGAAGTAAATTACCGCATAGTCAAAGAGATTGCAAAGAGTGGCAATCAGATTTCCCGCGAAAAATTGATTGATGCGATGCAAAAAACCTCAGGGGGTAGAATAAACAAGCGTCTAAAAGAACTTGAAGCATCTGGATTCATTCGTTGTTTTATTCCTTATGGGAAGAGGAGACGAGATCGTTATTACCGGATTATTGATGAGTACACACTTTTCTATTTGAAATGGATTGAGCCTATGCATATTTCAGTTGAAGGTTCATATTGGCAAAAAGTTGCGAATACACCAGCGAAATCCTCTTGGGCAGGATTTGCTTTTGAGAATCTCTGTTTTAAACATCTCAATCAGCTCATGCGTGCACTCGGTATTCATAAAATTGCAGCCCTTATTGGCACATGGCGTTATTTGCCAAAAAAGGGGTCGAAGGATTTTGGAACGCAGATTGATCTTCTTTTTGATCGAGATGATGGGGTAATCACATTATGTGAAATCAAGTTTTCTGATCAAAATTTTGTAGTAGATAAAGCTTTAGCAAAAGGTCTCTTGCTTAAAATACAGGTATTTGAAAAACATTTTGGGACGAAAAAGCAAGTTGAAATGGCATTGATTACGGCAAATGGTTTTAAAAAAAATATCTGGTCAGAAGATCTCATTCAACGTGAGGCTTCTTTACAAGCGTTGTTTTCGTGAATTTTTGGGCGAAAAGTTCGGCGAGCGGAGTGCAATAACCGATTGCAAGTGCAAGTATTGCAATTGATGCGGAACCAACAAGAATATCAGTAAGCCAGTGCGCGCCTACAATAAGACGTGGGGAGACAAAAAAGAGGGCGTAGAGGGTGGCAAAAAGTCCTGCGCGTGCGCCCATAAGGATGTGGATCACTCCAATAAATAGACAGGCAGTTGTCCCGTGATCGGCTGGAAATGAGCAGCGCGAATAATCTTTTACAAAAAGCCAGGTCACTTTTTCTGAAAGGCGTGTGCAGTTCGGAAAGTAGAGCGATGGAGAATCGCGATTGATGCGATAGGTAGTCGAGAGTAGGGTTTTATTGATGTAGAGTATGACTAAGGCGGCAAGGAGAACGGCAAAAAGGACTTGTGCTATGCGGTAGAGACGTTTTTCGCGCGGAGCATTCTTGACGTAGATGATAAAAAATGTGAGAAAGACGAGGTCGTGTACCCAGTCAAAGCGTTTGTAGTTGAGTATGGCAACGATGTTTTGCGAAAGAGGGTTTGTTGCAATCCAACTATTGATGAGTAGAAAAAGATTTTGGTCGATTAGGTCCCAAATATAGCGTGTAGGCGGAAAAAAGAGGGAGCCAATAAGGAAGATTACAGCTCCAATTGCAATGCCGATTCCGCGAAAATTCCAGGTTAAGTTTTGATCCATCGTATTAAGAAAATAGTTTCAAGCAGCACAGGAAATGGAAGTAGAGCCAGGTAGGGCGGTAGGCTTCCACTTTCGCCTATGATTGCGCATGCATTCATTATAGAGAAAAAGGCGAAAAAACCAAAGAGCGCAATTGCAAAGGTAATGAGATGGTGTTTGTCACGTGCAAATTTTGTTACTGAGGGGATGATCGCGGTGATAATAATTAGAGAGAGAAGAGGGGTGAGGAGCTTTAGCCAGATTTGTGAAAGTGTTTTTTCATCCTTTGGGAGTTTGAGTAATTTGCGAATGGGAAGGTTTTCTAAGATGAGGCTTTTTTGGATTTTTAAGGTGGAGATGGGGAGTGTATAGGCGTTGTATGAGTTTTGTTTTTCAATTTTCTGATTTTTATTTCGAAGAAAATGGTCGACAGCAGTTCCATGCTTATTGCGTTGCATATTTTTGGCGTACCAGATTTCATCCATCGACTTGATCCAGTAGAAGTCAAAAAATTCTTCCGCTTTTGGATCGTATGATTGGTAGATGATTTTTGTTCCATCGATCAGGTCGCGCTCCTGTATTTTCTTTCGCGTTTTTTTATTACGTGCTAGGTGCTCCTGTTGAAAGGATGTGATTTTCTCTTCTGCTTTAGGTGCGAGAAATTCTGATGTGAGATAAAGCAGTAGGGTGCAGGAAAAAGCAGCAAAAACAAAGGGGCGAGCAATTTTTTGTATCGATATGCAAGCTGCTTGCAATGCGACAATTTCAAAATTCCGATTCATCGAGGTGAGGATTTTCATCGAGGTGATCAAAAGGGAAAGAGGGAGCAGTATATGCACCTGTTTGATGAGTTGGCAGAGGTAATAGAGGGCAATTTCGTGAAGGGGGATGTGGCGGTTTTTTACAAATTGTTGGATGTGGGCGGAGTAATCACTGATCACAATAAAAACATAGAAGATAAGAAGGAAAAAAAGGATGTGTTTGAATAGGTCAAGGGTGAGTTTGCGGTTTAATGTTTTCATTCGCTTCCTCTCTTCACTCTTTTTAAGTGTAGTGAACACAAAAGAAGGATGGCTGCTTGTGGGACAAATTGACAGAGGGCAGATTTGGCTCCTGAGTATGCAAATGATTTGGCGGCGATAAAGCTAAAAAGAATGACTGCGGCAAAGAGGCAGGCAAAAAAGATGCCGCGCTTTTTCTTCACTCGGCCAATCTCCATACCAAATATAGCTCCAATTACGGTCATGGTAAATGCAGAAAGTGAAAGCGAAAGCCGGCGCGCGAGTTCTACTTTTGTGCGCTGCTTGTCTTTTCGTTTGTGTTTCAATTTGCCGTCGATCAGCATCCATTTTAGGGGGAGGTGTTCTGCTTTTAAATTCCACCCTTTGCCCTGCAACTTTTCTGCAAAGCGGCGCGCCTTTGTTGTCTCTACAGCGGCATTTTCTATCAATAAGTGGTCTTTTCCCTCTTCATTTGCAACGTGTGTGAGAATGGATACATCTTTTGCACGCAGTAGTCCGCTCTCAATTTTCAATTTTTTTGAAAGAACGAGGGTGATGCGATCGTTTTTTTTATCGTTTAAAGCAAAGAGAAAATCTTTGACTGAAACGCCTTTTTCTTCACACTCCATTTCCACAATTGCGTCGGTGAGTTTCATTCGTTTGTTCTTTTCTAAAAGGATGAGGGGGTTCCCAACGGTTGTTTTGTAAATCAGATCTTGTGTTAGAAAACGCGAGTGGGGAGTGAGTTCAGAAACTGTCAGGAATACAAGAAGAGAGAGTGTGAGGCCGCAGGCAAAAAGAGGCGCGAGGATTTGTTCAAGAGAAATACCGAAAGAGCGCATCGCTGTGAGCTCGCACGTGCGAGAGAGTGATTGCGTGAGCACAAGAGAGGAGAGTAGACTAGAGATGGAGATGGCAAAAGGGAGAATGTAGGGGATTTGATAGAGGATAAAGAGGGTGATGTCCTTAATATGGAAAGAGAGTGTAGCAAAAGTGGCGATCTCTTTTAGGCGTAAAAGGAGCAGAACAGCAATGAAGGAGAGCACGGATAAAGTGATTACTTGAAAGTAGCGCTTAAGTAGTGTTTTCCAAAGAAGTGGTAGCATTGACTTTCCCAAGGGGGTAATGAGACAATACTATCTATGAAAGAGAATCCCGTCATCCCCTTTTTGCGAAAATATTGGAATCAGGAGCAGCCACTGCTCTTGGGATTTTCTGGTGGACCCGATTCTATGGCCCTTCTGCACCTTCTTTTGCAAGTAAAATTGCCTCTGCACTTGGCTCATATCGATCATGGTATGCGTGAAGAAAGTAGAGAGGAAGCGGAGAGGATAGCGAGTTATGCGAAAAAACTCGGCCTCCCGTTCCATCTAAGAACATTGAGGGAGATTACGGGGTCAAATTTAGAAGAGCGCTTTCGAGAGGAGCGGCGGCAATTTTTTCATGAGCTTTGTGGAGAATTTTCTTTTCAGGCAGTGCTGCTCGCCCATCATGCCGATGATCAGGCAGAGGTGGTGTTGAAGAGAATTTTGGAGGGCTCTCGCCTCTATAACATAGGGGGGATGGCGCCAACTGATGAGCAAGAAGGTGTAAATTTTTGGCGGCCGCTTCTAGGGATGCGTAAGGAAATTCTACTGAATTTCTTGGAAAAGAAGAAGATCGCTTTTTTTGAAGATCAAACAAATAAAAATTTGCATTATTTGCGCGCCAGGATGCGGGAAGAGATTTTTCCATTTTTAGAAGAAAAGTTTGGCAAGCAGGTACGAAATAGCCTCTGCAGATTAGGAGAGGAGGCGCGAGGTGAAAAAAACCGCTTAAAACTCGCCTATTCTCTTGAGCAGGAGGGAGTAAAGCTCAATTCTGATCAGTTAAGTAAGGTTTTGAGTCATTTGCAAAATAGAAGCCGAAATAAAAAATTTCTTCTAAAAGAGGGCGAATTGGAGGTCGATTCAGGATCTATCTTCTTGAATACACGTGCACTAAACACTAAAATTTGTTAGAATGACTGATGAAGCAATTGGATTCGTTTCACTTTTTAGTTGTCTTTTCAAGTTAATTAGGTGTAAATAAGAAATAGAAGT
>JAJFMI010000136.1 GCA_021772235.1 Chlamydiota bacterium | reverse complement strand
ATTGTTGGCTGTTCTGACTCAAGAGTTCCTCTCGAGATTGTTTTTGATGAAGGTCTTGGGGATATTTTTGCTGTCAGAGTTGCGGGAAATGTTGTGGGACCAATCGAACTGGAAAGTGTTGAGTTTGCCGCGCATATTTTGAAATCCTCTATTATTCTTGTTCTAGGTCATGAAAATTGCGGCGCTGTTAATGCCGTATTTCATGGCGATGATGAGGATATTTCAGCAATTGCAAAACTCATTGATCCTGCTGTAGAAAAAGCTAAATCTTCCCTCGAACAAGCGATTAAAAATAACGCTCTCAACATGCGCGATTATTTAAGAAAAACGCCAAAGATAGCTGAACTAATTGAGGATAAAAAAATCGAAGTTGAAGCGGGTTATTACCACCTAAAAAGTGGGCAAGTTGAGCTACTCAAGTAGATGATCTCCTACGCGGATTGCATTGGCCATAGCCGTTAGGGATGGATTCACAGCGCCAATGCTAGGGTAAAAACTAGTATCCACTACATAGAGATTATCAAGTTCGTGCGCTTTACAGTTTGTGTCGAGGACGGAAGTTTTTGGATCTTTGCCAAATCGGCAAGTGCCCGCTTGATGGGCCACCCCAGCTAAAGGAATATCTGTTTTTAGGTAAGCATTGCGTGGGATAAGATGATCGGGATGCATCCCAAGATGGCTCAACATCGATTTGAGTTTTTCAAAGAGTTTCTGCTTTGCTAACTGATTATTTGGCGTGTAACTCAGGCAGATATTTCCCTCTTTGTCTAGTGTAACGCGATTGTTTGGATCGGGCAGGTCTTCTGTTGAGAGCCAAAAGTCTACAGCGTGGTTAGCGATGTCGTCCAAAAGTCTTTTCGGAGCGAGCATGGTTTCAATCGGCTTCTCCCCTTTAAACATGATTCCTTGTGACTTGCCAATCATCTGGATATTTCCCATGGGAAAATCAAAACCTTCCATTCCAAAATAAAAATCATTTAGAGAAAGCGTTTTTTGAAACTTGGTCGGATTAGGCTCTAAAGAAAGCGCTAAAACGGCTTGGCTATTGTGAAACATGTAATTGCGGCCGACTTGATCAGAACCATTTGCAAGGCCATTGGGGTGTTTCTCGTTTGCGGAAGCCAAAAGCAATTTGGCAGAATTGGCGGCACCGCAGGAAACAACAACGCGATCAGCAGAAAAGGTTTCCGTTTTTCCTTCGAGTTGCACAACTACTTCTGTGACCGTCTTCCCATCTGATGACGTATTGAGTTTTGTCACATGCGCATCAGTTAATAGCGTGACATTCTCTTTTTCTAGTGCGGGACGCACACCAGCCATTTCGGCGTCGGATTTGGCTTGCACAAGACAGGGAAATCCATCGCATGTTTTACAACGCACGCAGCGACTTTGTGCCATCTCTTTTTCGTTGAGCATAATTCCGCAAGGAGCGGCAAAAGGATGGAAACCGGCTTTTTTTAAATCATCGAAGATTTTTTGTATGCGTGGTTCATGTGAAACGGGCGGAAAGGGGTAGGGCGCACTTGCTTTTGGCTCTGTTGGGTCGATATTTCTTTCACCATGAACGCCATACATTTTTTCTGCTTGCGTATAGTAGGGTTCCATCTCTTCATAGGTAATGGGCCAAGCGGGTGAAATGCCATCGTGATGTTTAAGCTCACCGAAATCTTCTTTACGGAGTCGAAAAAGTGAGGCGCCGTAAAGTTTTGTTGCGCCGCCTACAAAATAGTGCACTTGCGGCTGGAAGGGTTTGCCTTTTTGGTCGTACCACGTATCTTTTGAAATGTAGCGATTGTCGACAAAGACAGACTTAGCATCCCAGTTTTCTGCTTCGCGCTTCAGCCAACTGCCGCGCTCAAGTAGTAGAATTTTTTTGCCAGACGCAGCAAGATGATGAGCGAGAGTTCCGCCACCCGCCCCCGTACCTATGATAATAAAATCGTAATGAGCCATAATTGAACATATGAACAAAATTCTCTTTTTTAGCATCACTCTTTTTTGCACGCATTTTTTTGCAGGTGAGACTGAAGTCCTAACATATGCAAATGAAAATCTTCCACAATGCGGGGTATTAAGAAATACGAATGGATTTGTCCATCTCGATGTCGATGATCATTATATCTATGATTTGGTTCCACTCATTCGAGAGGAGGGATTTGAATCTCCACCCTATTTCGGAAAAGAGGGATTAGTGGGAGCGCATATTTCTGTGATTTTTCCCGATGAACTAAAAGATGTTGAAATTGAGGAGTGCGGAAAAGAATTTTCTTTTCAGCTTTTGAACTGCATCACGGTCATACCGGAACAATTTAAGGGGCTTGTAGAGTTTTATTTCTTAATTGTCGAGGCACCAGAACTCAACGACTTGCGTGAAAAATATGGGCTTGCCAGATGTGAGTACAATTTTCATATCACAATCGGCTTAAAACAAAAATGCCCACTCACATTAGATGCGAGTGGGCATTTTCAAACTATTAACAGCTTGGACTAGTAACGGTTGCCGCCACCAAATCCGCCGCGTCCACCACCGCCGCCACCACGTGGTGCGCGATCAGTCTTTGGACGTGCTTCGTTAACAGTTAATGCGCGGCCATCAATTTCGTGACCGTTTAGGCCATCAATTGCTGCTTGCGCTTCTGCTTCACTGCTCATTTCAACAAAGCCAAAACCTTTTGAACGGCCTGTGTCTCTGTCTTCAATGATTTGTGCTGATTTAACATCACCGTAAGGCTTGAATGTTTCTGCCAAACTTTGATCATCTAATGAATATGCAATATTTCCTACATATAATTTTTTACTTTCTGCCATCGTTTTTCCTTATGTTATAACGTACTGAGAAAAAGGAGGCCAAAAAACTATTTTTGAAATACTCTCGAAATTTTCCCGTAACAGTCCCATTATAAAGCATTGCATTAATTAGATCTACAAACTAATTCTTTGAATCATTTTTTTTAACTGAGGCTCTATGTTTTCCCGGTCTTCTGCTTCCAATCGCTCTATAAAAAGGCATCCACAGATATGATCATTTTCATGTTGAATCACTCGTGATTCCCAACCTGCTACTCGCTCTTCTATCTGATTTCCTTCTAAGTCAGTATAGGAAATCGTGACTTCCGTCGGGCGCTCTACTTCTCCTCTGAGAGTCGGGAGAGAAAGGCACCCTTCTCTTAATCGACAAGTTTCTTCACTAAAATCAGTGATTTTTGGGTTAATAAATACTTTAGTCTCACCATAAATCGGCTTGCCATCATCCCCAACCACTGGAGCACGAATAACAAAGAGTTTAATGCCGCGGTGAATTTGCGGTGCCGCTAAACCCATTCCGCCACTAATGTCCATAGACTCAATCATCTGTTCTGCAAGCTGTCGAATTTCCTCTGTGATCTCAGGAATCTCTTCAGCCTCATTTAGCAAAATTTGTTCAGGATAGTAAGCGAGAGGCAGAAAACAAAACTTTCCCTTTCCCACAAGCGCTTCATTGCGCCCTTTTGCAAGTTGTCCACTCAGATAATACCAGCGACCATTGCGCTTTTCAAAAAGGCTCTTTTCTGTGAAAGTTTGGTCTTGCTCATTTTGCATAATATGCGCAACAAATGTGACTATGGCGTAGTTTTCCTGTTCCTGAAAATCTAAAATTTCCAATTTATTAAATGTTGAAGTAGTGCAAAATTCAAGAATACTCTTTTCCCACTCTTCACGATTTTCGTTGTACTCGAAATTGGCAAGATGGGTTGTGTCCATAAGGTATTTTGGGAGGTGATGCGCATATGCAGAGTATCTAGATCTCATCAGTTCTAGAGCACTTTCTGCCGCCTCTCCTTTATGATAAGGTTCACAACACATTTCATACGCTTTTTCATTTCCACAAGAACATGCCATACTAAACTCCAATATATTATTTGACTCATCTTCTCCCCCCTTCAACGAGCCGAAAAGAAAGGGAAACAGTAGACAAAATGCAAATATTTTACTCATAAAAAAACCT
>JAJFMI010000135.1 GCA_021772235.1 Chlamydiota bacterium | reverse complement strand
AGCTCGCATAACACGCGAAACAAAAGAAGATGTACTCCCGCACCTTGAAAACTTCCAAATTGCTCTCTCCAACCTTTGTGAAAGCAATAGCTTCCTTAGCCTAAAACTAGGAACAGTAGCGGAAAAAGAGATTGCACAACTCAAAACACTACTTGAAAAAAACTGGCACCCAGAACACCAGGATCTGCAACGCGAAGTCTTCCCTATCTACGACGAAGCAACATTTGCAAAACTGCCAAAAAATCAGAAACATTTAGGCCTCGTACTCTATGCTCCTGTTCTAGAATCAGGACAGCCTGCACAAGGCATGCGCAACAGTTCGATCTATGTTATCGCAAAAGGTGTAGATCAGATCATCAGCCGATATGAAGCGAATCCAAAAGCACCGCAAGCAGAAACATTCCTAAGTGATTTTAGAGATTTGCAAAAAATCCTCTATCAAAATGGTTACACTGGTTATCCCGGAAAAACCTATCCGCTAGGAAATGAGTTCGCATCGGACTTCATCTTTGAAGCCGAAGATTACTACCAAAACCTCCTAAGCGCCACACGCGAAGATTTCGCAGCCGCAGGAACAAATCGCTACGCAACGCTTGAATTTTCAAATGTAAAACAGCGCATCCTCACACTCAACCGCATCGAAACATCCGAGCACGAAGAACTCCTAAAGTGGCGTGACAACTACAACTCTGCGCAAAGCAATCCTGACGATAACGCAAAACTTGAAGTGCCAAAACCGACTCAGAACCCCCTCTTGACAAACTTCATATTAAGCGCAAAAAAATACTTCCGCGGAGATGAACGTAAAATCCTTCACTGGGGACTCGATCTTTCAGGTGGAAAAACCGTACAGATCGCTCTACGTGACACAAACAATCGCCTCGTAACTGACGAAGCTGACATCGCACAAGGCATCAACGAACTATCACGACGCGTAAATAAAATGGGCGTTTCCGAAGTTTCCATCCGCCGCGAAGGATCTCACATCACACTCGATTTTCCAGGAGCACAAGGACTCTCCGCATCTGATTTGATCAAAGCGAGCTCCATGCACTTCCACGTTGTGAACGAGCAGTTTTCCACAAGCAATCCAAATCTCTCGGAAGCATCAAACCGCTTCTTACAAGAAATATGGAATGAAGCCGTTGTAACAGGCAAAAAAGATTGAGATATCATCAACCAAATCGCTTGGAGACAACTCTATGGAGAGGGTGGCAACGAAAGCAATGTTTCAGGACATCGTTCAGAAGCCGCGCGCATGCTCTACAAAAATGGCCTACGTCTT
This sequence comes from Chlamydiota bacterium, assembly GCA_021772235.1. GTDB lineage: Bacteria > Chlamydiota > Chlamydiia > Chlamydiales > JAJFMI01 > Algichlamydia. The sequence goes on along the minus strand of JAJFMI010000135.1, from coordinate 5,813 downwards.
GCGGAACCAAATGATGGCACTACAACAAACACCTTTAACGATTCGATCTCAAAAATTGCCACCTACCGTGGTGATAATTTTACAGAATGGCACAATCAAACACATCCTCTTCTCATCGTCTTTAAAAACTTTGCCCTAGAAGGTTCCAACCTCGAAAACATTCGCGCCTCATACGACCCAATGAAAGGAAATTACCTCTCGTTTGAAGTAGCTAGCGGCGCACGTAATGACTTCTACGATTGGACAGCAACATTTGCAAAAAGCACAGTAGAAAACTCCAACCTCGGCAACTACTCAAATGGACGCGGATGGCGCATGGCAGTTATTCTTAACGGCAGCATCATCAGCTCACCCGGCTTAGAAGAAGGCCTGCGCAACAATGCATCCATCTACGGTAGCTTTACAACACGTGAAGTCAACCGACTAGAAGCAGATCTTAAAGCAGGATCTCTCACATTCACCCCGCAAATTCTCTCTGAGCAAAATGTAAGTCCCGAACTCGGACAAAAAGAGCGCATGCAAGGAATTGTTGCCATGCTCATCGCTCTCGGTCTAGTTTTTGTAATCATGATCGGTTACTATCGTTTTGCTGGCGTTATTGCATCCATCGCCGTCCTCTTTAACATTCTCATCATGTGGGCAACACTGCAAAACATCCAAGCAACAATTACCTTAGCTGGAATTGCAGGAATCATTCTTACAATGGGAATGGCCGTTGATGCGAACGTACTTGTCTTCGAACGCATACGTGAAGAATTTAAGAAAACCGGACGCATTAACTTAGCGATCAACACCGGGTACCGCAAAGCCTTCTCTGCGATTGCTGACTCCAACATCACAACAATCATTGCAGCGCTGATCCTTCTCAACTTTAACTCAGGACCAATCAAAGGATTTGCCATAACACTCATTGTTGGAATTGTCTCCTCAATGTTTACAGCACTCTTTATGACACGCACCTTCTTTGCACGCTGGGCACAAAACCCAAAAAACAAGCAGTTGCCAATGGCAAACCTCTTGCAGAGCGCAAAGAAAATCAACTTCCTAAAGTTCTTTAAACCCTGCATTGCAATCGCACTTGTAATTGCCCTAACTGGTGGATACGCTCTCTTCCAAAAACGCAATACCTTAATGGGAATGGACTTTACAGGAGGATATTCTCTCTCTGTTGAATTGACACCAGAAGCGGGAACAGATTACCGTAAACAAGTAGAAAACGCTCTCCTTTCAGCAGGCGCCTCCAAAAACGATTTTGACGTGCGCGTCCTTGCGCCAACAAACCATCTACGACTCTTTTTTGGAACAAGTATGGATGCAAGCAACAAACCATTCTTTGGTATGCCGCTTGAAACAAGCGACCCTGAAGTTGCCTACAGTTTCCAAAACAATCCGCGCATCAACTGGATCGTAACAGCATTAAGCGATTCTCAAGTAGAGCTCACACAAAAATCTCTAGATGATCTCGATCAAACCTGGTCAAGCATTAGCGGACAGATGTCAGACACAATGCGAAAAAGCGCCCTCTTTGGCCTAAGCCTCGCACTCCTCTGCATCCTACTCTACATCACCATACGCTTTGAATTTAAGTATGCCGTTAGCGCTACCATCTGCCTAGCACACGATGTCGCTGTCACCCTTGGTGCCGTTGCACTCCTCTATCTACTTGGAATGCCGCTACAAATCGATCTAAAAACAATTGCCGCCCTCATGACAATAGTTGGTTACTCACTCAACGATACAATTATTATCTTTGATCGTATCCGCGAAGACCTTAAAGTAAAAAATCGCACATCCTTCAAAGAAATCATTAACGGAGCACTGAACGCAACACTCAGCCGTACCGTTATGACCTCGACCACCACACTGGCCGTGCTGCTTGCCATTGTGATCTTGGGAGGAAGTTCAATTTTCGGCTTTGCATTTGTCATGCTTCTTGGCGTGATCTTTGGAACACTCTCCTCACTATTTATTGCCGCCCCCCTTCTCCTCCGTTTACACGAGCGAGAAGATAAAGCAGCAAATGGCAATCCTAAGAGAAGTACAAAGAAGGAATCACACAGCTTGAATGCTAAGAGATAAGCGTGGTAGAATGGGAGATAATTCTTCTATTCTATTGTGATGCGCAACCAAGAAAATTCAGAGCCCGAGTGGATCTACCCTGCAACAAAGCAGGATTGGTGCGATCAAATTACCCAAGAATTCAACCTCCATCCTGTTCTTTCACAGGTGCTTGCCTCACGAGGATTCAAGACCTTAGACGAAATCCATCATTTCCTCTACGCCAAACTTCCAGATCTTCTCGATCCCTACCTCTTCGCAGACATGCGAAAAGCAGTTAACCGTGTCTTGAAAGCCCTACAAAAAAAAGAGAGCATTCTCATATATGGCGACAACGATGTAGACGGGATTACTGGTACTACGGTCCTAACAGAGTTTCTTAGAAAAATTGGAATCAACACCTACTACTATATTCAAAATCGCTCCACTACAAAAAGCATCCTACTTGACGCCCTCGACTACGCCAAAAAAAACTCCTGCACCCTCATTATTACAGTTGATTGTGGAATTACCGCCGCTAAAGAAGTAAAAGAAATTGCCGGTCAAGGTGTTGATGTCATCATTACCGACCATCACGAACCAACCGCAAAACTTCCTCACTGCATCGCCACACTCAATCCTAAACTCCATAAAAGCACCTATCCCAATCGCGATATTACAGGAGTAGGCGTTGCCTTCAAACTCGTCCATGCCCTGACAAGCTCCCTCATCAGCTCCTCAACAATTAGCGCCACAAAAATCGACCTCAAACACTACCTCGATTTGGTTGCCCTTGGCACCATCGCAGATATGGGGGCACTCGTAGGGGAAAATCGCATAATGGTGCGCTACGGCTTGCGCCAATTACGAAAAACCAAGCGCGTTGGCCTCATCAAACTTCTCGACGTATGTGAAATCAAAAAAAGCGACGTCTCCACCATGGCCGTTGCCTCAAAAATTGCTCCTCGCCTCAATAGCCTTGGCCGCATCGCAGACCCGCAAAAAGGCGTAGAACTTCTCCTCATCCGCGACCATACCCTTGCAGAACAACTAGCCAACGAACTCGACCTCAATAATATTGAACGCCAAAAAATCGACCGCAGCAACTCCCTCGATGTAGAAAAAAACATAGCAGACAACCCCCAAATTCTCACCCAACGCGCTATTATCCTACATTCCACCGAATGGCATCCAGGAATCATCCCCATCATTACCGCCCGTATCGCCAAACAGTACAACCGCCCCACCATCCTCATCTCCATCGATAATGGCATTGGAAAAGGCTCCATCCGCACCATCCCCGAATTCCCTCTCCTCGCAGTCCTTCATAAACTTTCTCATCACCTCATTAATTTTGGCGGCCACGACTTTGCAGCCGGTCTAGCGATTGACGAAAAAAACATCCCAGCCTTTACTCAAGAATTTGTTGCCATCGCCGCCGAAACCATCACCGAAAAAGATATCCACCCCAAACTCCAACTCGATGCCGCCGTCACTTTTTCCGATCTCACCTACGACTTTATGGACATGATGCACCTGCTCGAACCCTTTGGCACAGAAAATCCCGCCCCCATCCTCTACTGCAAAGCCAACCAAGTTTGGTCACCCAAGATTGTAGGCAAAGACCACCTTAAAGTTTACCTTGAACAGTCCGAACGCAACCTTGAAGGCATCGGTTTCAACCTCGCGCCAAAACGCCCTCCGATCCGCAGCAAAAAAACACCCGTCGAGGTCGCCTTTACCCCCCAAATTAACACCTTCCTCAACAAGTCTAGCATACAGCTCCAGATTCGCGACATCAAACCTGTGGAAAGTTAGTAGGCTTGATATCGCTGCGCCAAATCACAAAACAGCCGCCACGCCGTGTCATCTACACTAACATGGCGGCTGTTTTGCAATTTTGCTTTGCGCTATCAACCCTTTAGAGCGCTTCGCGCTCAGAGTATCGAATACAAACCATACGAAGGGTTTTCGTGGGTAAAAATTGGAACAGAGTCTGAAGAAACTTTTGCAGCAACCAACCGAATTCGTGATGAAATTCTAAAAGGAAATCCTATATTCAAAGATACACGTGGAACAACACATGCTTCTGATATCGGTGGTAGAGAAGTTGTTGTTCTTACAAACTTCCCACGAGCAAAACTTGCCGTACGAGGCAATCACTATCATCCTGTAAAAACCGAATCTTTCACCTATCGTCGTGAAAACCCTGCCTACGTCATTCTTGCTACTCTTACAAAAACTGTTTGGGCAGCCTTCAAACTCCAAGATGGCGATTGTTTTACAAACGACCCTAACATCATCCACGGAGTTGCCCTGCCAAAAGATAGCCAGCTCATTAGTTATAACAGTGCAGGATTTACTCCAGGTGACACTGTAGGACGCAGAGGCAATCAACCCCTCTCTACAGTACAAGAATTTGATGTGATGAATGAAACTATGTTACGTCATTTCTTTTCCGAATTGCGTGATCTAGACGACCTCGTTTAATCCGCGAAGCGGTTGCGCGATAGCGCAATGAGGGGTTGATATCGCAAAGCAAAATGAAAAAACGGCGGTCGGGACAGTGTAGATAACACGGCCCGACCGCCGTTTTTTTATTTGGCGAAGCGAGATAAAGCCCAAAAAAAAACCTCCAAGATCACATCCTGGAGGCTTTCTAACTAGAAAAGAAACAAACTACATTACTTCGTAGTTCGTAGTTCTCTTGTTTAAGTAGTTCTCACGATAACCATTGATATCATCAATATGAATAACCCAAGCAGCACCCTTACGGATCGCTTTCATGAGACCAATACGCGTAGCGTAATAGACTTTCTGTGCTGGGATATTGAGCATTTTTGCAACCTGGTTTACTGAGAAGTACCCCTTGTTGTTATCAAAAACAAGCTCACCATCAAACGTAGATTTAGCGCGAGAATATTTATTCTTGCGGTAATCTTCTAAATCTTCAATGCGAATCAACCAACGAGTCGCATCTTTCTGCGCCTTCAGTTTCTTCTGCTTAATTGCGACATAGATGGCCTGACGTGTTACACCATTGATCCGAGCCGCTTCTGTAATTGTTACTAGCTTCTTAGGCTGAGCATGAGCTTCATCAACAATCTCAGCAGCAATTCTTTTATTTTCGTCTTCCATCATTTTTTTTCTCCAATTGAGGCTTTTTTCATAACATCTTTGCTTTCAAAGACGTCATTGCCAACCTCGGGCTTTTTTGTAATTGTTGTTCGCTTATTTAATTAAGCTTACGTTGCCTTTAGATTAGTTATTATTACATAAAAATGGGTTTACAGCAAGGGCTTTCTGCAATTTTTTCAAAAATTGTGTAAAAAGATTGTTAGGATTTGTAGGCGTTTTCTCTAAATAACTTACTGTGAATAATTTATGCGCACTCCCTGCATTTAAAATTTTAATCCATTTTTCACTGGCCGGAATTGCCCGCATTCGCTAGGCTAAGATGATGAAGATCTTATCAATACTTGCGCTAAGCGTAGCGCTCCTTGTTCCCTTTGTTTCGGCAAAGCCTGCCGACCTAACTCCTTCAATCGTACACAAGCGCATTGAAGAAATCCTAAAAGCGCACGTCACTCACAAAGAGTTTGATTCGCAAATCGCTAAACGAGCGCTCGCAAACTTCCTTGATGAATTAGATCCCACGAAAAGCTATATGACGGGACCCGAAGTAGAAAAGTGGCTAAACCCTTCTGATAAACTCCTCGAAAAAATTGTTTCCGAATACAGCAGCGAGAAGTTCACAACTTTCGGAAAGATTTACC
>JAJFMI010000134.1 GCA_021772235.1 Chlamydiota bacterium | reverse complement strand
AGGAAAGTAGCGCTCGAGGATTTCTAAGATTTGCTCGATCTTCACTTGCCCACACAAAATTTAGAGAAGATCGACCCTAAAATCTCCTCTGTTACATCAATGCCAATAATCGTTCCCAGCTCCTTTAATGCGCGGCGTAAATCGGAAACGAGAAACTCGGGTGAAGTGCCTTCGTTTAATCCATCACATACGGAGTGCAACAATTGCACTGATTGATCTAAGGCGAAATGGTGACGCTCTTTTGTGATGGCAATTTGCTCTTTGCCTGGCTTGCCATTTTTCCAAACGCGATCATGAAGGAGCTCTTTTAACTCTTTAAGGCCTTCTTCAGTTTTTGCAGAAACAGAGAGATGCTCAGTTGGTTTTTTGGCAATATCCACTTTATTGCTTAGGATAATGGTATGTTTTTTTGGCAGAGATTGCAGGAGTTCTTTTTCGCTATCTGTTGTTTCGCGTGTAGCGTCTAGAACAAAGAGTATTATGTCGGCGCGTTCGGCAGCTTTTTTGGAGCGGCGGATGCCTTCTTCTTCGATGCGTTCGGCGTTTTCGCGAATCCCTGCTGTGTCAGTCAAGTGCACATGCAGATCGCCAATACGCAAAGTTTCTTCAATCAGATCGCGTGTTGTGCCGGCAATTTCTGTAACGATCGCCCGATCATTTGAGAGGAGTGCATTCATCAGCGAAGATTTTCCCACATTGGGCGCGCCCAAAAGGCAGAGTCGCACGCCTTCGCGCAAAATTTTGCCATCGCGAAAACTATCACGTAGCAGAATAATCTTTTTCTGCACGGAGCGTAGCTGTGCTAAAATCTCCTCTTCGGAAGCAAACTCCAATCCCTCTTCAGGATAATCGACCCACGCCTCGATAATTGCCGTTACATCAGCAATTTCTTTCTGAAAATCACGGATCTTTTTCGAAAGCGCGCCTTCAAGCTGCTCTTGTGCGCTGCTAAGTGCGAGCTCATTTTTTGCACAAATCAACTCTTGAATCGCTTCGGCTTGTGCCAAATCCATCTTGCCATTGAGATAGCTGCGGAGAGAAAATTCGCCCGGTTTTGCTGGTTCAGCACCTGCTTCAATGACTCTTGTTAATACCCGTTGTGTAATCAAGCGACCGCCGTGGCAGTGAATTTCTACAACATCCTCACCTGTAAAAGATCGAGGTGCGCGCATGGGCAGAAGCAGTACCTCATCCAATGTCTCGCCTTTTAAAGAAATAATTTTGCCATAGCTCGCCGTATGACTTTTTTGATTTTCAAGTGATCTTGAAAAGATTGAGTCGGCGATTCTCAAGGCTTTGGGGCCAGAGATTCGGATGATGGCGACGCCGCCATCTCCTGGGGGAGTGGCAATTGCGGCTATTGTTGAACTTTCCACAAAAGTAGTATGCCAGAAAAAGAGATTTTTTCAAATAGCGCGAAGAGCGGCTGCGATTAGCTTGGTGAGCGGGGGGTCATTTTCAAAATTTTTCATTACCTTCTCTGTCGCTTTTGTTGCTTGAGAGGTAGAATAGCCCAAATTAATGAGTGCTGAGATGGCATCTGTTTTGAGGCAGGGTTTGCCTGGAATGTAGGGGACTTTCGGTCCTTTGCTTTTGTGAATTTTATCGCGCATTTCAAGCGCAAGGCGTTCAGCCGTTTTGCGCCCAATCCCAGGAACTTTCGAAAGTGTCGCCATATTTGCCGTTAAAATTGCCTGTTCTAAATTATGAGAGCCAAGATGGCCGATGAGGGCCAATGCTGTTTTGGGGCCGACTCCAGAGACGTCGCTCAGTTGGATAAATAGATTGCGCTCTTCGCGTTTGATGAATCCAAAGAGGCGCTGCGAATCCTCTCGTACGATAAAACATGTATAAAAGGTGATGGGCGATTCGATTTTTTGGCCGTCGGCATAGCAACTAAGCGGGGTGTGAATTTGATAACCGATGCCGTTCACATCGACAATGGCTTTTTCAGGGGTAATTCCTTTGAGGACCCCACTAATATACTCAAACATATGCTGATTTTAGATTATGTGCATGGCAGATGGCAAGGGCTAAAGCATCTGCGGCATCTTCTGGTTCAGGAAGTTTCTTCATTCCAAGAAGCATTTGGATCATTTTTTGCACTTGAGATTTTGTGGCGCCGCCATTGCCAACAACGGCAAGTTTGGCTTTAGTCGGCGCATATTCAAAGACGGGAATGTTTTGCCTGCCAGCTGCAATGATCGCGCAGGCGCGTGCCATACCAAGTTTTAAGGCGCTTTGTGCATTTTTGGACATGAATTGTGTTTCAATAGAAACTGCATCTGGTTTGTGAATTTCTAGGAGACGTTCGAGCTCATTGAAAATATGGAGATAGCGGGTGTTTAGAGGGGTTTTGGCAGTGGAGCGAATAGCGCCAAAATCAAGCGCTTCAAATTGGCGACCGGTAACGGAAATTACCCCGTAGCCGGTCGATTGCGTGCCTGGATCAATTCCGAAGAGTATTTTTGAGGAGCGTTTCACTCTTCTTATTTTGGCAGAGCGCGGTCGCTGTGGCAATCATTTTCGACAGATCCGCTACATCAGAGGGCACGATCATTGTGTTATTCGTTTTCGCAAGCTCGCCGAATTTGTCGATGTAGTTTTCCGCAAGACGCATTGTGAGGGCATCTTTGCCACCATCTTCTTGCAATGCTTTTGCAATCATACGGAGAGAATCCGCTTTGGCAGTTGCAAAAAGTTCAATCTCTTT
>JAJFMI010000133.1 GCA_021772235.1 Chlamydiota bacterium | reverse complement strand
GAAAAAAGAGAGCGGTCCTTAAGTGAGGCGACTAGTTGAGAAACCTCATTACAATAGCACCACAAATTATTTTCGTGCTTTTCTACTACAACTACGGGAAAAAAATATTTATTCTAGCTGCAGAAAAAATTACCAAAAAAGGTCTAATCCAAGCTAATTTTGCTCTAAAAGAGCTCAAGGGAGTGATCGAATTAATTCTGATTGTCCTCTCTCATATGCTTTTTCTTTTTCTCATTGCCACTTACTCCAGAATTCCTCTGTCCTCAATTTTCACATCCTCTCATTTTCATTGGAGCTCTGTTCCCTTAGGAATAGCATTGGGTATTGGACAAGTCGCTCTCTCTTCTACAATAGGCCTTATACTCATCAAAATAATCGAACATATCGCTCCCGAAAAAGCTCCACGATCCATCGAAGGTTGGATCGTTCAATCCCGATCTGGCTGGATCAAACATCATTATGACATCTTAGAACGCTTCCCTCTGCTGATCGCTGCCTCCGTAATCGTTTTACAGATTACTTGTGAAGAGTCTGTATTTCGAGGTGTTTTGCTCAACTCTTTTCTACCTATTTCTCCCACCTTTGCCATTCTCTTTTCTACCTTTCTATTTGTCTCCATTCAAGCATTTTTGATGCCGAGCAAACTCTCCAGTATGTTCCCCATAATTGGTGCCATTATCATCGGTCTCAGTAATGGATACCTCTACTACAATAGCCCTAACATCTATCCAATGATTGTTAGTCATGCAGTGTTTTTCTTTTTTTCATTCATTCTCAATTAGGAGTTTCTATGCTTTACGGCCTCTCATTTTTACCAGACTGCACAGGAAAAAATAAATCTCCACAAAGTTATTTTGAAGAGGCTCTGGAACTCTGCGTAATTGCAGACAACTCCGGTCTTGAATACATCAAAATGACAGAACACTATCTACATCCTTATGGCGGTTACTGCCCTTCGCCTCTAAGTTTTTTATCCGCTGTTGCCAGTGTCACACGAAAAATTCGCCTTATTACAGGTTGTGTCCTACCCGTATTCCATCATCCGATTCAGTTAGCGGCAGACACCTCCATGTTAGATGCAATCTGCCAAGGGCGACTAGAAGTCGGATTTGCGCGCGCCTACCTGCCATATGAATTTGCCTCACTTGGAGTCAATATTGACGAGAGCCGGACTCGATTCACAGAGACTATCCAAACTGTTATCAAGCTCTGGACAGAGGACTCTGTCTCTTGCGATTCTCCATACTTCTCGTTCAAGGACGCCAAAAGCTTTCCAAAGCCAACACAATCGCCTCATCCGCCCGTCTGGGGAGCAGCCGTCAATTCTCGTCAAAGTTTTGCCTGGCTTGCCGAAAATCTCTTTTCCCTTCTAGTTACCCCTCCTATCGGTAAGCCGGAGCAGCTGATTGAAAAAATCGAACTTTATCGCAACTTATTTGAGGATAGAGCTCAAGAGCTTGGCTCCAAAAAAAAACCAAAAGTCCTCATGAGCATCCCTCTAATCATTACAGAGACACAACAAGAAACAGAAACTGCAACAGAAAAGTATTTGGGCCATTACCTAAATATTTGGCGCGATGCCACCCGATCTTTAACAACAGGCTCTTCACCTGCCTACCCCAATTACGATAGAGTGCACCACGCACTCATGGCTCTCACACCTCAAGAAATGGCCAAAAAAAAACATGCACTGATTGGACCTACCTCCTACATCATCGATGCCATACAAGAAATTCAATCAATTTATCCAATAGATGGCATCATCTGGCAGATCGACTTTGGAGAACAACCCCGAGAAATATCAAAAAAAACCTTACTTCAATTTATCCAAAATACAGTTATTTAGAGTGCTCTCCTTTCTCGTCCATACTCACAATATATGCGCATCGAAATAATAGTATGAATTTGCTACTTTGCCTATGTCTGAGTTTTTCTCAATTAGAAGTTAAATCGTTACAGAGCCACTGAACAAGTCATGCAACGCCATCTCGATCGAAAAATTCTTGGAAACTTTATTTTCGATCTCCAAATAAGTTTTTCTAAAATTTTCAAATCGGCTCGGTCAGTACAGCACATATTCAGCATCTCCTTATACAACAGCTTTCTTAAATAGAGTTGTCGTCCAAAGAAAAGTGAAAACAGAGAGAGGAAGAAAAAGAAGAAAACAGTAGAAAATATAGGGATTACCATAATCTGCCATCTGTAAAGCCCTTGCCGCCTCCACTGCATAGAACATCGGACTGGAATGAGCTATTATTTTTAACCAGAAGGGGGCTAAACTCATGGGAAGCAGAACGCCCGAAAGAAGCATGGTAGGTAAATTAATTCCTTGGACGATGGGTGCTAGTATATCACTTCTTCGCACAAGCAATCCTAAACCGTTGGCAAACGAGGATACAGTGATTAAGAGTAGAGAAAGAACTGCATATAAAAGCAAAAGGCTCATAAAAGAAATTTTGTAGCCAAAAAGCGTGGAAAACATCAAGAATGCAGTAACTTGAAGCAGCATGCTGCACAGATCCCTTAAGACAAATCCCCCTAATAAAGCTCCTCGACTGCAAGGTGAAACATAAAATCTTTCAATCACCCCGCTTCGAAGCTCATCAATCATTCCCCATCCACTAAAAAGACCTGAAAAAAAAGCGATCATAACAGCCATTCCAGGGATAAACACCTCAAAAATATTTTCAGTAGGAAACCCCTGAAAACCTACAAAATTTTTCAACAAAGGAGCAAAAAGGAAAAGATAAAGAATAGGAGTCCCAATTCCCATACTGAGATAAACTGGATTACGAAAAGT
>JAJFMI010000132.1 GCA_021772235.1 Chlamydiota bacterium | reverse complement strand
TATGTGTTTGGGTTCTCCGTTATAGTTTTTAACTATGTTTTCCTTTTCTGAATTTTCGCCATCCCGGCTAGCTAGTGTGTAGATTGCTTGTTTTGGCATGCTATCAAGTTTTTCACGCAAATCTTTAGAGAGAGTTTGGTAAAACTCAAAGTATTGGAGAAAGTTGTAGGGAGTTTGGCGGTTGCCATATGTCATCATAAGCCATGCGGTAAATGCCCCGTTCTTGTAGCGTTTTAAAATGTTCTGCGCTTGTTGAATTCGTTCTCCGTGAAGGATGATTGCTTGGTTGTTGATTGCCTTTAGTTCTGAGGTGAGTGTTGTGAGCGTTCCGAAGTCTTTCTCTTTTGTGCTTTTTTTTGTGCTGTAGTGAAGGAGGATGTTTTCAATTGTTCCTTTTTCGTGTTCGTTTAGTGGTTGTACTTTGAAAACACCAGAAAATCCCGAAAGGTTTCCTTGAGCGCCTCTGGAGGCGACGGATTTCATTTTTGCAAGTTTATTTGTGTCGCTTTCAAAGCGCTTTGTAAGAAGTTGGGAAACTTTTGCCATGTCGAGAACCTAGACTTAATTGTTTAGATTCGTTTTAACAGCTCTTTGGTTAATTTTCTATAGTCTGTAGCGGCTCGCGAATCGGGGGAGGTCTCAAAGACTGGCTTCCCTTGAATTGAGGCGTCAGAGACGCTTATATCGCGTCGAATATTCGTCTGAAAGATTTTTCCGGGGAAAATTGTTTCGATGAGATCTACAAATGCGCTGTTGCTTTTTCCGCGTCCATTCCAAAAAGAGAGAACAATTCCTGAAACTTTAAATGGGTGGCGCTTGTTGATTTGCTCCATAAAGAGCTTTAGTCTTTCTAATCCTTTTACGCTGTAAAACTCAGGTGTTGCTGCAAGAACACATTCGTCTGCGGCGATCATGGCAGATTCTGTTAACCAGCAAAGTGATGGAGGTGTATCAATAATCACATAGTCATATTTGACCTCTTGTAAAACCTTCTTTAACCGTTCATGAGAATAGCGATCACCAGCTAAATTTCCGGTGACTTCAATGCGCTCTAAAAAGCTGTCTGCAGGTACGAGATCAAGGTTTTTAACGGAGGTCTTTTGGATGACTGATGCAAGCTTTTTCTCTCCTTGTAAAACTGGGGCTAGGCTGTCAAATTGATCAGGGTTAAATCCAAGGCCAGCTGTAAGGTTTGCTTGAGAGTCAAAGTCAATCAGTAGCACTTTTTTCTTATGAAATTTTGTTAATGCGGAGGCAAGGTGCAGGCTGTTTGACGTTTTTGCTGTCCCGCCTTTAAAGCTACTAATTGTGATTACTTTCATACAGGTGCTCCTGAAAAAATGCTTTCCGGCATACGCTCTTGAATCTCTTTTTCAATCTGCTTGGCAAAACTTTCAACGCTCATTGGATCAAGTCTTGCGCCATTACGTGTACGAACATTAACCGTTTTGTTTTCTTCTTCTTGATCGCCAACGGTAAGCATGTAGTTTGTTTGCACTAGTTGCGCATTTCGCACTTTTTTGTTTACGGATTCACTTGTTGAGTCTACTTCAACGTGGAAACCTTTTTCGCGCAAATGTAAAGCCGCTTTACATGCGTATTCTGCATGTCGATCTGCAACTGTAATGATCCGCACTTGTCTTGGGCTAAGCCAAAGAGGAAATCTTCCTCCGAAATGTTCAATCAGTATTCCCATAAATCGCTCTATAGAGCCATAAAGGGCTCTGTGAATCATAACAGGGCGTTTATGTTCGCCATCCGAATCCATATATTCGAGATCAAATTTTTCTGGCAAGCTCATATCTAATTGTATGGTACCGCACTGCCATGATCTTCCTAATGCATCTTCAATATGGAAATCGATTTTTGGTCCGTAAAAGGCTCCATCTCCCTCATTTATTTGGAAGGGCATGTTCCACTCTTCTAGAGCGCCTTGCAAGCCTTTTGTGGCATTTTCCCACTCAGCGTCTGTGCCAATGCTTTTTTCTGGTCTTGTAGAGAGTTCTAGGCGATATTTGAGGCCAAAGGCTGTGTAAATTTCATCTGCCAGGCGCAACACGCCTACGATTTCACTCTGAATCATATCGGATCGCATAAAGATATGTGCATCATCTTGGTGGAATGCGCGTACGCGGAAGAGGCCGTTTATTGCTCCAGAAAGTTCGTTGCGATGCACATGTCCAATTTCGCCAATTCGCATTGGTAGTTCGCGATAACTATGGGTATCAGTTTTGTAAAAAAGCATGCAACCTGGGCAGTTCATCGGCTTAATCGCAAACTCTCGTCCTTCAATTTCAGATAGGTACATGTTCTCATGATAATGTTCCCAGTGTCCAGAGAGCTCCCACAGCTCTTTGCTCATCATTTGCGGGGTTTTGATCATTTCATAGCCAGCTTTGCTATGTAGGTTGTGCCAGAACCCCAAAAGGGCGTCCCAAATGCGCATGCCGTGTGGGTGAAAGAAGGGCATTCCTGCTGCTACTTCGTTTAGAGAGAAAAGTCCAAGCTTTGTTCCTAGCATCTTGTGGTCGCGTTTTTTCGCCTCTTCCAGCATAAAGAGGTAGTCTTTTAATTCTTTGCGGCTGGGGAAAGAGATGGCGTAGATGCGTGTGAGCATTTCGCGATCGGAGTTGCCGCGCCAGTAGGCACCCGAGGTTTTCATCACTTTAAAGGCTTTGATTTTTCCGATAGATGATAGGTGTGGCCCGCGGCAGAGGTCGACAAATTCGCCTTGGCGGTATTGCGAAATTTCGCCACCATCAGGAAATTCTTTAATCAGTTCGCATTTGTAGCTATTTCCTTTATTAGCAGAAAGGGCGGCCTCTTTTCCCTCTATGACCTCTCTTAGAGGGCGGGCGTTCTCTTTTACAATTTTCTGCACTTCAGATTCGATTTTTTCAAAATCTTCGTCAGAAATGATCAGGTTAGCAAAGTCGTAATAGAATCCATTTGCTATTGGTGGTCCAATTGTAGGAACGGCTTCAGGATAAAGGCGCAATACGGCTTGTGCTAAAACGTGTGCAGAGGTGTGCCAAAAAACTTCTTTACCCGCCTTTTCGCTGAAGTCTAAAAATGTTACCTCATCACCATCAGAAAGGGGGGAATCCAAATCTTTTGTTGTCCCATTGATGATTGCTGCTAAGGCTTGATGCGGTTCACGCAAGTTGAGTTTTTCTGCTAGGTCACGAGCGGAGCTGTTGTCTGGCAGGTCAATTTTTGCATCTTTGTGCTGAATAATCATGAGATTGGTCTTCCTTTTTCATGAATTATACTGGTTTACGTGATAATTTTGAAATGTATGGGCTTAGAGAATCAAATCACAGAGGAGACACTTCCGCTTTACTGGGAAATTATTGATTTAAAGGGGGAGTGGCGGCTCTCTAAGCTGGTAGAACGGTCGGGGCTTGCCGACGCGCAGGCTTTTCGAGCGCACCGCCGCGCTCGTCGTATCGCTGGGTATTTAGTAGGGGAGGGAGGGATAATTGAAAAAAAACGTATTGCAAATCTGCGCGCTTCCTTAGAAGAAAATCTTTACGGCCCTTATTTTGAAAAGGAAATTGATGCTGATGGGCAGGAGCATATTTTTTCCATTCTGAAATTTATCGAGGGGGAGGGGGCGAATCAACTAAAGATGCTCTCGTTTAATGGTGCCTATTTTGCGGAGCTTATTCGAGAGTCCCTACAAATTTTTGAGGAAAAATACCCCTCTAAAAGACAACTTATTCTTACAATTATCTCTGCGCTTTTAACTCCATTGCGCCAAAGTATTGGCTCTTGCTTTGCGACAGCACCCGCAATTTTGATTCAAAGGGAGCAGCCACTGCAGCTCCTAATCGATTTGCTTGAGCTCGCGTCTACGCAAAAACTCATTCGTGTCATGGGAGGACAGGAGACGAGCGTGCCGATTTCACCAAGCGTGGGACTTGGTGATTTGCTTCGACCCATTCAAGTGGATCTTTCCACATTTGATTCGCCCGCATTGCGCGCAGCATTTTCGCGTATTGGAATTGAGAAGCTCTCTTTTTACGATGAATACTATTTGGCAAAAACGCCGCTGCAGCTGATCGATCTCATGCTGAAAAATGTAATGAATCCAAATAGTGGCGATTTTTCCGCTAAACGTCGCGCTGTTCTTTCTACTTTTCGTTCTTTTACTCATCACGCTCTATTGAAGGTGTGGGAGTACACCATCGCTTCTTTTGCCGATTATAAGATTGGTTTTCACAAGTGGAATCTTTCCGCATCTTGCGGGTTTGATCCCCAGGAAAAAGGGGGAATTGGCGAGTTGGTGGTTTCGGAAATTGAATCCAAGCTTGAGGGGGCTAATAAAAAAACCCAGGAAATCCAGGGGGAGTATGAGCGCGCCTACGATCGTGTGCGTATGGGAGAGTCTTTATTGAAACAGGCCGATTCAATGTCGCGCATGCAGCAGCGTAAAGCCGAGCTTTCTGGTTATATGGGAGAGTTTTACAGTTTACAGGATATGCGTGATCGCCATCAAAGAGAAGCGGAACATTTATCAAAACTGTTCCCCGTTCTTATTGATAATTATACCGGTAGATTAGAAGCGGAGTTTCAGGAAGTATACGATCCAGAAATGGGCGAGTTTCGTTCGCGTCAGTTTGAAGATAGTCCTGCTGGATTTCGCCTCGTTTACAAACATGGGCGCGCTGATCCTGCTACTTGGACTTTTATCAACAATGCCGATGAGTACCAAAATAGTTTGCGCGATTTTTTTCTACGAGTTGAGGCGGAAATACAAGAAGATTTTGTTACAGAACTTACGGGACGGATAACAGAGAAGGTTTTGTCGGAGGAGTTTTTGACTGGAGCGATGAAGCGGGTTGAAAACCTTCACAAAAAAGTGCGCGCCGCAGGAGGGAAGGAAGAGCACTCGCTTACTCCATGGAGCTACATCTCTGGCGGCACGATGCAAAATTTGATCCAGTGCTACTTTGGTTTAGAAACTCTGCCTAAAGAAGAGTCGCGTCCTATGGAAGATGCAACCGATTTATTGATTTTTTACCTCGACACACTAAAGGGCCTATCTTGGAAGAGCCTTGAAAAATTTTCTAAAGACCCCAAACCGGGCCTTCTTGCCTTTTCGCCAACACACGCATTTACACTGCGCCCCGGTCTAAAACCGTTTCGGAAGGGCTGGCTTTCCGAACAATTCACCTACACCTGGGTACGCGATGAAATTATTGGAAAAGCAAAAGCTTTCTACGTAAAAGATCTTACCTGGGAGGAGCAGACAACTCTTCTCGGCTTAATCGAACTTCCTTCTTCATCCCTAACTAAGGCTAAACGGAACATTCCCTCTTTTCGAAAGGAATTAGAAGACTTGTTTGGGCGGGGCATTCTTGATGGCGTCGATAGTGTGATCCGCCGATCCCTGCCTTTTGTAAATGGCAAACCGTTTTACAAGCATTTAGAAGAAAAACGTGGAGAAGAGGGGCTTTTTTCAAAAGAATTAGAAAAAGTAGATGGGCCGCCAGAAGCCATTCTTTTTGCAGATAGCAACTGGTCCCATTACTATTTTGGGTTCATCTATAACCCTGGAACAGAAAAGCTTGAGCTCTGGCGCGTCGATCGATCTGGTCTGTTCGGGTCTCCCATGAGCTCTTGGAAAAGGTATTTTGCAAATTCTCGACCTTGGGGATTACTTACCGATCCCATCCGTCGCGGACCAATTTTGCCGGAATGGTTTTCATATAAAGTTTGATAATTAATTTATAAATAATACATATTATAAATTATGAAGATACTATTTTTACTGTCCGTTACTTTATGTTTGTTTGCTCAAGATGTTCCAGATGGAAATGCGACAACGCCGAAGAATTTCTTAAATGTTCCATTTAATAAACAGACAAACCTAATGATGCTCAATCCGCCGGAGTGTTGGCCGGTATTTTATAATCGCGGACCTCTAGATCGATCACCATCAGACAAATCTTCAAAATTAATTACGTTGGGAACGGGCACTCCATCGCCCAATCCTTATCGTTACGGTCCATCAAGTGCATTGATTGTGAATGACTT
>JAJFMI010000131.1 GCA_021772235.1 Chlamydiota bacterium | reverse complement strand
CTTTAACTCTTTTTGCTTTTAGCTACATGTGGGGCGCGCTCTTTTCTGTTTTCTTAAATGGGGTGGCGCGTGTGGAAAGACAGGTCGCTTTTTTGGGAGTGGCGGCTCTGATTCATTTTCTTTTATCACCTTATCTTGCTGGGATATGGGGCGCGGCCGGTTTTTTTCTGGGGGAGGCAGTGGCGCTGCTGCCGTTTGCATTTTCTAATCAGCGGGAGATGGCACGATGCGTCTGCTAATTGTTAAAATTGGCGATATTGGCGATGTGGTTTGCGCTCTGCCGATGGCACTTTTTGCAAAAGAGCGAGGCGATACGATTACTTGGGTGGTGGCAAAGGCTTCCAGGCCGGTTTTGGAAAAGGTTGGTTTTGTAGATGAGATTGTTGAGGTAGAGGGTTTTGAGAAACGCTGCTGGGTTTCCGTTTTGCAGGCGTGGATGAAGATCGCTTTTCGCAAGTTTGACCTTATTGTGACGCCTTATCGCGATCAGCGTTATGCGCTCTTTTCCATTCTTTCCCGCGGTAAGAAAATGAGCGGTTTTTCGCGAGGTATCTACCGCCCAAAAGCGTATATGCAATTTCTTTCAGATAGAGAAATAAAGTGGCCGCAGTTGCCAGAAAAAAGACGCACGAAAATTGTTCTTTGTGTAGGAGAAAGCGCGAAAATAAAGGGGCGATTTCTACGTGCTTGGCCTGAAAAAAACTATCAAAGATTAGCTAAATTGATTGGCGATGGGGTGATTGTGGTTAGAAATGGAGAACGTAGTTTGGAGGAATTTATCGAACTTTTGCAGGAAGCAAAACTGGTCATCACGCACGATTGTGGAGCGCTCCATTTAGCAAAACTTGCCGGAGCGAAATGTTTGGGGCTTTTTGGCCCAACAGATCCTAAAATTGTGGCGCACGATGAGGTGATTGTAGGACCGCTTCTCTCCTGTCAACACTGCTATGATGGCAAAAATTATGCAAAGTGCGACCGCGCCCTTTGTATGGAAAACATAACCCCCGAAATGGTAGCAAAATATGTCGACAGTTCTTGTTCACGACTGGTTATTGTTTGAAGCGGGAGCTGAAAAAGTTTTAGCCGAGATGGCGAAACTTTTTCCTGGCCCAATCTACACACTCTTTAGCGATAAGCAAGTGTTTGCCGGGTGTGATGTGCGTCCTTCGAAATTAAATGTGGCAAAAACTTTTTATCGCCATCTACTCCCATTTTATCCAAGAGCGGTTCAGCGGTTTGATTTGAGCGAAGCGGATTTGATTCTCTCCTCATCGCATGCTGTTGCAAAAGGGATTCGTAAACGCCCTGATCAATTGCATATTTGTTACTGCCATACGCCCATGCGTTATGTGTGGGATTTAGAAGGGGAGTATCGGCAGATGCATGGTCTCGATCGCGGTATAAAAAAATGGGTAGCCGATCGTGTTTTTCCCAAGCTGCGAGAGTTTGATTGCCAAGCGCAGGTGGATTTTTTTGTTGCAAATTCACAGACGGTTGCGGAGAGAATCAAGCGACTTTATGGAAGAGAAGCGACGGTCATTTATCCGCCTGTTGATGTAGAGAAATTTCCCCTTGTTGAGAAGAAAGAGGAATTTTATTTGGCCCATTCGCGCCTTGTTCCCTACAAGCGCATTGATCTAGTTGTAAAAGCCTTTGCAAAAATGCCCCAGCACAAACTTGTTGTAATGGGAAGTGGGCCGGAAGAGAAAAAGTTACGGAAGTTGGCGACACCTAATGTGACGTTTTTGGGTTGGCAGAAAGAGACGGCGGAGGTTTTGGGAAAAGCCCGGGCGCTGATCTTTCCGGCGTTTGAGGACTTTGGAATCATTCCTGTAGAGGCGATGGCGTGTGGCACGCCTGTTATTGCTTTTGGAAAAGGCGGCGTCACAGAAACAGTGAATGAAAATACGGGTCTCTTTTTTTATGACCAAGAAGCGATCGCTGAAGCGATAGAAGAGTTTGAAGAAAAAGAGCAGATGTTTGATCCTAGAACCATTCGTAATCACGCGCTCAAGTTTTCGAGAGAACGATTTACTAAGGAATTTTCGCAATTTGTTACACATCATCTTACTCGCTGGCGGGCCGGGAAAACGGCTTCTGCCTCTGACGAAAACGGTACCTAAACCTTTCTTGCCCCTCTTTGAGGGAAAATCGCTTTTTCAACTGACATGGAAACGCTTTTGTGAATACGGCTATCGAGAAAATCTTATTTGCATTACTCCTGAAGAACAAAAGGAATTTGTACAGGGGTTTCCGGCAATTTTAGAACCGGGTATGCGCAATACGGGTCCGGCAGCGCTTTTTGCTGCGAAGCATTTTGAGATAAATGATCGCTGTCTCCTTGTTCCTTGTGATCAGATGCTGGGCGATGAAACCGCCTTTTTTTCTCAGCTTGATCTGGAAAAACCACGGTTAACAATTTTTGGACAGGAGTGCAAAGAATTTGATTCTTCTTTTGGTTATTTTCTTACCGAAGGGGAGCGCGTTACGCAGTTTGTTGAAAAACCCCAAGTGCGACCAGAAGGGGATCTTTATCGCAATAGCGGACTCTTTCTTTTTACACCGAAGTTACTTGCGGAAGAATCGCAGCTTGCGCGAGATTTTTTTGCAGGAAATATGTCGTACGAGCAGTTGCCAAAATTATCGATCGATCAGATGATCTTAGAGAGGAGTCACCAGCTCTATTTCCAGCCCCTTGGTACAAGTTTTGTCGATCTCGGGACACTGGATCGTCTCCATGGATTTCTTGGCAAGGAACCAGTAGATAGCCATTGTAGGAATGAGCAAGAGTGCGCCATCGGAAAAGCATAAGAAAAGATAGACCAGTTGTCCATTCCGGTTTTTTGCAAATGGAATCATGGCAAAGAGAAAAGCAAAAAGACCAAGCAGTCCCAGATTTTCAATCATGCCAATGTAGACCATTTCTTTAATCGCCCCAAAGGGTTTTGAAGGGAAGAGTGTCATCTCGCGTAAAATATCAAAGTCGTCGCTGCGTCCGCCGAGAGTTTCATCGAGAAAGAAGTCGAAAGAAAATCCCATCCAGAGACTTAAAGCAAACAGCAATGCGCCAATGAGAAAAACTTTGTAATAGTTTTTTTCCACGACCAATTCATAAAAAAGCAGACCCGCCCAGACGGTGCGTGAAAGTGTAAGAAGAAGCGCCAACTTAATGATGCTTTTTCCGCGAAATTTGTAGAGAGGTAAAAGCATCAGCATGCAGATGCCAAAGAGATTGCCATTTTGATAAGTAGAAATGAGTTTAAAGTAGTCGCCGCGTTCAATGCATTTATTCCCAATCAATCCCGCATCAGCGCCATTTACGGTCAGAAAGGGGATCTCAAAAAATTCTCCCGTGATCAGTTTGAAAAAGAAGAGAGCGATTCCGTAGATGGCAAGAAAAAGCATGCCATTACGAATCCATTTCGGTTGTAAAATGGGAAGATCGGCGGAGAATATACAGAAAGGCAATAGAAAGAAGGAGTAGAGGAATGCGAAAAAAAAGCCGGTATCTTCGACACCGTTGACAATCACAGAATAGAAAAAAAGCAGCTGTAGAGGAATGAGATAGCGAAGAGGGCGAAGAGAACGGAATCGCCAATTTACAAGTGCGCAAAAAGGGAGAAGCAAATAACCCCATGTGATAGGAATTTCCTGGAATTTGAAACCGCCTTTGGGGAAAACCAGGAGAAACAAAAAGAGTAGAACGTAGCTACTTTTTAAAGTTTTTTGAGAGAACACGAGAAAGTTGCATCATATCAAGAGGTTCGTTGTTGCCAAAAATAGCTGCCATTTTTTTATCGGGAACGATGAGGCGTTTGTTTTTCTCGTCTTGAAGGTCGTGTTTTTTGATGTATTCCCAGAGTTTTTTTGTCGCTTCACCGCGCGTTACATCTTCTTTTCCAATGATGTCGGCAAGTTCTTTCGAAGGTGTGTAGAGCGGTTGACTGCGGCCTTTGGCGCCTTTTTTTCTTGGGCGTTTGACGTAGGCAGTTTTGGGATGATTGTGATATTTTTTTCCCATCTCCTCTACACTATTGGCGATGACATCGCAGTCAGGGTAGTTAGAGCAGGAGAAAAAGGCTTTGCCAAATCGTGATTTGCGCTGATTGATTTTTCCGTCGCAACCGACAGCTGGACAATCAGGGAGATCCTCTTGTTTGGGATCGCCTTTTTTCGGAATATTGACAATGCCGCGGCAGTCGGGATATTTTGAGCAGCCGAGAAATGGTCCAAAACGGCCATGTCGCAAGGTCATTGGAGATTTACACTTTGGACAGTCCTGTTCCCATTCAAAATCTTCAGCGTATTCAGATTTATCAAAATCAAGAGCTTCAATAGCGGTGGTGTATTTGCAGTCAGGATATTTTGAACAGCCGTAGAAGTATTTGTTCTTCGCCCAAATTTTTTGTAACTTGCTCCCGCAATCGGGGCAGTCAATATCGGTCATCTCTTTCGGAACGTGCGCTTCTTTTACTGCTTTTTCCAGTACGGGTTCAAATTCGCCCCAAAATTCTTTCAAGAATTTCTTCCAGTCTTTCTTACCTTCTGCAATCACATCGAGATCATCTTCCATGTTGGCAGTAAACGCGACATTCATGATCATCGTGAAATGAGTTTCCAACATGGCGGCGATGATTTTACCAAGTTCTGTTGGTCTTAGGGTGAGCTTTTCTTTAACGGTGTAATCTTTGCTCTGGATTTTGTTCATGATCGTCGCATACGTAGAGGGACGACCAATTCCTGATTTTTCTAACTCTCTAATGAGAGAGGCTTCGGTAAAGCGGGCAGGCGGTTTAGTGAAAGATTGCGTTTTTTCAACTTGTAGAAGGTCGAGAATATCGCCTTCTTTTAGTGTTGGAGGGAGAAGTTTTTCTTCATCTTCTTTTTCATCACTGCCCTCGCGATAGGCGCGCAAATAACCATCAAACTTTAAGATTGATCCCGTTGCACGTAGTAACATGTTGTTGTCTGTTGAGATGTCCGAGGAAACCGTATCATAAATGGCGGGAAGCATTTGTGAGGCGATAAAGCGGCGCCAGATGAGTTGATAGAGCTTGAACTGGTCGGCGGTTAGATAGGATTTAATTTTTTGCGGATGCAGGTCAAAATTTGTGGGACGGATCGCTTCGTGCGCATCTTGTGCGCCTTTTTTTGTGCTGTATTGCTGTGGCTCTTTTGGTAGATAACGTTTTCCGTAAGATTCTTCAATAAAACTGCGGGATGGACCGAAAGCTTCTTTATCAATACGAACGGAGTCGGTACGCATGTAGGTAATCAAACCTTCTGCTCCATCATTTCCTAAATCCACCCCTTCATAGAGACTTTGGGCAATTCCCATGGTGCGCGAAGCAGCATAGCCGTAATAGCGAGAGGCTTCCTGCTGCATAGATGAGGTGATGAAAGGAGGGACGGGTCGGCGCTTTTTCTCTTTCTTCTCCAACTTCGTGAGCGTGTATTTGGCTTTTTCCAGTTTCTTGAAAATTTCCGTTGCTTTCTTTTCATTGGAGATAGTCGTGCAACCTTTTTTCTCTTCCTTCTCAACACGCTGTCCGTCAACAGAATGTAGTGTAGCGCGAAAAGATTTTTTCTCTCCATCTCTCTGTAGATCGCTTCCAATTGTCCAATATTCGACAGGGACAAAGGCGTCTATTTCTTTTTCGCGGTCGACAACAAGTTTGAGTGCAACAGATTGTACGCGTCCTGCTGAGAGAAAGCCATCGCGTCCACTTTGGATACGT
>JAJFMI010000014.1 GCA_021772235.1 Chlamydiota bacterium | reverse complement strand
ATGAGTAATTAAAGGGTTTTGTTGTTTAATTCGCGCCATTTTGAAATGATTTCTGCTGCAAGCGGTGCTGCCTCTTTTCCGTAATCTCCAAAGCGAAGATAGACAACGACAACGAGGTCGGGATGGTCGAGGTCCGGATCGGAAGAGATGCCGCCAAACCAGATGTCTTTGCATTTGATCGCTTCGCCAGAGTCAAGGCAGGGGCGGTAGATAAATTCAGCGGTGGAGGTTTTGCCGGCAAGTTGATGTTTGAGGGCGTGGTAGGTTTTTCGAAAAGGGGGGTGGTCGTAGAGCGTGCGAATACGGCTAGGACGCGCAGATCCTTTTTCTCCTTGAACTACATCTGCCATTCCTTTTAGGAGTGTTTTGCGCAGCTGATCTGGCATTGTAATGCTTCGGGCGATTGTGGGCTTCTCATCCTCTATGTAAGGGGTTTTTTCTTCGATTACCGTTTGCGAAAAGAGGGGGAAATCAATACCAATATTCTGGAGTTCTTCTTTGTAGGGATAGTTTGTTGCGGTGAATGGCGAGGGCTGTTTTTTTTCGCCGCTTCGCTGATGCACAATTTGTGGTTTTACAAGGTGTCCGCCATTAGCAATGGTGGCAAGGAGGCGTGCGGTTTGTAGAGGCGTGACTGCAAGGGAGTGTTGGCCAATTGCAAGTGAGTAGAGACCGGTACGATTATCGCGCAGATCACGAGGCAAAATGCCGCGATATTCTCCAGGAAGATCGATCCCGGTGCGCTCGCCAAATCCAAAAGATTTTGCCGCGTCAAGTAGGTCAGTGGGGCGTTTTAGGATGTCGCCTGCGAGAAGAGAAAAATAGAGGTTGCTGGAGCGTTCAATCGCGCTTTGCATATCGATGCGGCCGATGTCCAGACGCGATCTAGGAAGCGTTCCACCGCGATAACGGCGAGAGATTTTTTTTCCGCTCGTTGTAAATCCTAGGACGGGTCCTTCTTTCGTTTTTTGGTAGGGGCGATAATCATCGATAAGTGTCAGGGGATTAATCTCTTTGCGCTGCTCGAGTTGTTGACGCATCGCTTCATACGCTGTTACAAGTTTAAATATCGATCCTTGTGGTGTTGCTTGATGGATGCCATAAGAACTCAAGTAACCGAAAGGGTATTTGGCAAAATGGCTGGCAAGTTTTTGTAAATCACGCGGCAATTCTTCGTAGGAACGCATCGCATCAATCGCCTCTTTTTGCAAATGCTTCGGTAGATTTTCTACCCACTCTAGGTGGATCAGCGCGTAGCGATTTTCCTCCCAAAATTCGGTAAAGAGTTCACGCTCTTTTGCGCGTAAATAGTCGGTGTAGGGACGCTCAACACGTTTGTTTTCTCTTTCGATGAGGCGCTTTTCTTTTAGATAAGTGGCAAAGTGTTCCGCGCGCCAAGCGCGAAATTCATTCAGGTGAAAACTTTTACGCGCTTCTTCTTTGGCTCGTTTTTCAAGACTGGCTTTTTTCTGGCAAAGAGAGCGAAATCCGGAGGGGGAAAGGGGGGCGATATATTGTTGCAGCTCAGAGGAAATGTTATCGCGGTCGACAAGTAGGGAGAGCAGAGGGATCTCTTCTTGCTCAAAAACTTCGCCCATCGTTTTCAGCGAAAGGAGTTTTTTCTTTAGCTCGCTATTTTTTGAGAGCACTCGACTTAAGAAAAATTCCCAACTCATTTCGTGTGAATCGAGGTAGTAGGCGTTTTTCTTTAATGAGAAGAGTTCGCGCTCCAAAGGTCGCTCGCCATTCCAAACTTGTGCAATATAGGTGGGGCTCTCAAGCCACTTATGTATTTCGCTGCTGTTTTTTTGGATAAAATCGTTGGGATTGTAGCGAGGATAAGAGGCGCATGCAACAACTTCGCCTGTTTGAGGGACCATTGCGATGATGGCGCCGCCTTTAATCCATGGAGCGGGCACAAGCCGGTGATGCTTTCCTGCACTTTCAAATCTCTCTTCGCGAACAGCTTCGCTATAGGCTAGAAGTTTTTCTGCGTACTCTTGCAATTGTGCAGAAATAGAGAGGGTGATGCGCTCTCCCGGTTGCGCCTCAACTTCGCCAGGAAGTTTGCGAATGTAGCGTCCTTCTCGGTCGACTTCAAATGCTTTTGTTCCAACACAACCTCGCAAGCTCTCTTCAAAGCGTCCTTCAACGCCTCCGCGGCCAATGAAGCTATTTTGTGAATAGGCACGCTCTTCCAATGCGCCAATGCGCTTGCACACATTTTTTACACTTGTAAAACCTTTTGGAAGTGGAGGGGTGTCTCCTTCTTCACGGCTTTTTAGAAACTCCTTCAGCAGATTTCTCTCATGGTAAAGGGCGAAAAGTCGTGGGCGATTGATTGCACCCATATAGCCGATCACATCACAGCCCAATTTTTCATGGGGATAGAAGCGTTTGGGTATGCGCTGCATATGGATGCCAGGAAATTCGCGCTCTAGTGCAATGAGACGATAGTAGAGATCTTCGGATAAGTTTCCTTGAATGAGATGGGGGCGTGAAGGAAAAAGAGCGGCATGAGAGTAGATTTGGTCTTCAATATCGAGAGCATCTTTTCCCAAGATTTCTGCAAGCTTATCAGAAAGATCTTCAATATAGCCGCGTCTTTTTGCACGTGGCAGAGCCCGAATCGCATCATAGAGAATAGCAATCTGGTACTCCTGCTGATTCACGGCAAGGGGGATTCCAAAGCGATCGCAAATTGTGCCGCGATGCGCTGCTTTTGTTACTTCGCGCCTTTGCGGTTTTCGCGCGCGCTCTTCATATAATTCATGCTTATAAATTGTAAGATAGCTGACGCGTGCTCCGATAAGGACGAGAAGAACTATGAATAGATGAAGAACTGTCGTCGCTTTCTGGGGTACATTTTTCCTCAAAACACTCTCTTAATGCAAGCAGGCGCTCTTTATGCGTAGCGCTATGGCCATCTTCATTGTGAAAGGCTTGGCGCCCATAGTCAAGATCTTCTTTCCCATGCTGCAGTGCTACATGCAAATAAAGCGCATCTTGTGTTTTTTGAGGGAGAAGAAAGAGCCAGTGGAGAAAAGCAAGATAGGACTCTATCGATTTGAAATTGTCTAGCTTTTTAATAAATTTCTCAAGGAAAGCGCTGCTAGAAGGCGAAAAATCATAAGTGGCAATGGAGCCTTTTTGTAATAAAGTGAGCTGGCCATTTGAATAACCAATCGGATGCTGGAAAGGGGAAAAGACGTATTCTAGGTAGTTTGGTTGGGGTGCATGCTGCCTATTTGGAATCGAAAAACGGAAAATTCCTTTTGATGTTTTGATTAGAAGAGAATCTTCTATAGGTAGAAGCAATCGAATTGCGTAGTTGTAACTATGAATGGGGGTGCTAAAAGAGATGTTTGGCTGGTCACCAGTTAACTCTTGTAAATAGAGGTTACCGCCTCGTGTCCCAAGAAAGAGTCGATCATTTTGAAGCGCTAGTGCAGATACAGAAATTTTTGTTGTATAACAGCGAAATAACCCTTCTAAAGTTGAGCTGTTCCAGAGAAAAATATCTGTTGGGCTCATTTCCGATTTTTTGTGGGCCAGTACGCAAAACTTTTCGTTTGCTACGCAGATAATTTTTTCTGCTCCTTGAGGGAGTTTGCTCAGCTCGAAAATTTCAGTAGAGGTAAACATGCTATAAACAACAAGGCGATCACTATTCTGCAGGAAAAGACCTCGGTTATTTGGAAGAGGGGTAAGAAATTGGTGACCTTCAGTTTCATCTATTAGACGAACAACTTTTCCCGTTGTACTCTCTTCAAAATAAGTCTTGCCTTCTCCCGTGATAAAATAGAACTTATCGCCTAAATTCCAAAATTTCGTAATACTGTTGCTCATCTATGCCTTTTGTGTTGTTGCAGTGGAAGAATGTAGCAAAAAAACTGTAATCTTACCAGATAAATTTTTTGGGTGATGAAAATAATCGGGTGTGGCATACTCTGTCTTCTAAGCGCCTGTAGTTCAATGGTAGAACAATAGCCTTCCAAGCTATTAGTGTCAGTTCGATTCTGATCAGGCGCTATATCATTTTTTTAAAAAATGATATGGGCTGCATCTCGCTGTGCCAAATCGCCTGCTCGTCCAAGTACTGTAAATCAAAAGATTTTAGCGTTATTTTTGCGTCAAAGCCACGAGATTGAACTATCGCAAATGACCTCGTATTCCATTAATACTAGGTCATTTGCGATAGCCCAAGCTCGAGAGCTTTCACGTTAAAAATACCTGCAAAATCTTTTGATTTACAGTACTAGGGGCGTGCAAAGCACTACCCATCCTCCTGCGTCGCAATTTTGCTTTGCGATATGAAGCCCTTTGTTCTTGTCTATTTGCTCTGCATGTGTTATGTTGAAGAGGTTAATTCATAACCAAGATCGAAATCTCTAGCCAAGCTAGGGATGCTGATGTCAAACAGGAGGGACAAGACTTGGCTAAAAAACAAATTACTGTAAAAGACTTATTAGAGAGTGGCGCACACTTTGGTCACCAAAAGCGTCGCTGGAATCCGAAAATGCGCCCCTACATCTTTGGGGAACGCAATGGAATCTGCATCATTGACCTTGCAAAAACCATGCAACAACTAAGAACTGCTGTCGAAATGGTTGAAGAGGCTGCAGAAAATCATCAAAAAATTCTTTTTGTCGGCACCAAAAAACAGGCTAAAAGTGTTGTTAAGGAGTGCGCAGAAAATGCGGGCGAATCTTACGTTTCTGAGCGCTGGCTTGGTGGGATGTTGACAAACTTATCTACAATTCGTGCTTCCGTTAAGAAGCTTGAACAGATTGAAAAAGTAATCGCTTCTGGCGGTGAGGGCTTTAAGAAAAAAGAGCTTGTTCTTATGGCTAAATCTCAAGAAAAATTAGATCGTAACCTTTCTGGTATTCGTGCTATGCGCAAACCCCCAGGTTTGATCATTGTTGTTGATCCAAGTAAGGAGCATATTGCAGTTGCAGAAGCGAATAAATTGGGTATTCCTGTTTTGGCTCTTGTTGATACAAACTGTGATCCTGATCCAATCGATCATGTCATTCCTTGTAATGATGACGCTTTAAAAAGTGTTAAGTTGATCTTAGGCGCTTTGACCGATGCCATCATTGAAAAGAAGGCTGCTAAGAGTATTGAAATTCATAAAACAACGAAAGAGACTATCGAAACTCAGGTTGAAGAGATCGTTGAAGATGTAGAAGGAGAGAAATAATGAGCACAAAGGTAACTCCTGCACAAGTAAAAGAGCTTAGACAGCGCACGGGCGTTGG
>JAJFMI010000130.1 GCA_021772235.1 Chlamydiota bacterium | reverse complement strand
TCGTTCAGGAAAAGCCGACGTACTGATCGGCACACAAATGATCGCAAAAGGCCTCCATTTTCCCGCCGTTACACTCGTCGGCGTACTCAAT
Source organism: Chlamydiota bacterium (assembly GCA_021772235.1). Taxonomy (GTDB): domain Bacteria; phylum Chlamydiota; class Chlamydiia; order Chlamydiales; family JAJFMI01; genus Algichlamydia. The sequence goes on along the minus strand of JAJFMI010000130.1, from coordinate 5,367 downwards.
TCTGATGGAGCGATGAACATTCCTGACTTTCGTGCCTCAGAAAACCTCTTCCAACTTGTGACACAAGTTGCCGGCCGTTCCGGCCGCAGCCTCCTTGAAGGAGAAGTGATCATCCAATCGCGACAGCCAAGCCAGCCCCTCATCCAACTAGCCGCCAAAGACGACTATGAAAACTTCTATAAACGAGAAATCAAAGAGCGGGAAATGTTCAAATACCCGCCCTTTACACAAATCGCCCGCCTTATTTTTTCTGGACCCAAAGATGGCGTAACAATGAGTTTTGCAAAAGACGCCCGTGATATCCTCATCAAACTTCTGCCCTCTTCCTATGAAATCCTTCCTGTAGTCCCTTGCGGCTACGCAAAAATCCGCGATCGCTTTCGCTTTCAATTCCTCATCAAAGGCCCTAAAAAAGGATTTACCATATCAAACGCCCTCATCTCCCTGCAGACAAAAATCAAACCGCCCAAAGAGACCAAATACACCATCGACATCGATCCTCAATCTACTCACTTTTGAGTTGATACTTTTGCAATCTGCTATTTGGTTTCTCTGGTATAGTGTGTGTTATTTTCTTCTGTTTCAGCAAATATACAAGCACATTTTTCAAACCACCTGATATATGCTTATGTCCCAAAGCATTCGCAATTTCTTTTTTTGAAAGAGGACCCTTCCCTAACAAGTTAACTATTTCCAATTCCAATGACTCAGGCCTTAACTCGGGCCTCGACTCGGGCCTTTGATATTTTTGCAATCTACTGTTTGGTTTTTCTGGAATCGTATGAATGATTTGGCCTGATTCGAGAAGTTGTTGAAGAACCTTTTTCAAGCCTCCCGAAACTCCCTTATGACCAATAGCTTGCGAAATTTCACCTTTTGACAAGGGTTTTTCCTTAAGTAGATCCAAAATTTCAATTTCCAGCGACTCGGGCCTTGACTCGGGCCTCGACTCGGGCCTCGACTCGGGCCTCGACTCGGGCCTTCTACTTTTTGCAAAAATTGATGAAGGGTAGAAAGTTGTCACAATAGAATGAGCTCTTGTTTCCCAATTTGGTTCGGGATTTTTATTCTTTTTGCACCATTCAATGATGTTCAATGTGCCTGTACCCCACTTTTCAATCACACCAGCACGATATAAAACGCTTGCAATGATAGGATTCCAAGGTTTTGATTCATGAGGCTGTGATAACTTTTTTGGAGTAATATCAAAATGAAAAGTTCCTGGATTGATCACTTCAAGGCGATCATCGTACATTGCAATTGCTACAGCGCCACCTGGAGTAGTATAATCTCGATGACAAATAGCATTTGCCACTGCTTCACGTATACCTAAGGGCGGAAACATAGGGTAATCTTCGCGGATCATTTTTCCCGGAACAACTCTGCCTGATATGGGAACATGATCCAACAAAAACTGCTCACTCCGTTTCAATAAATCAAAAGCATTTCCCCAATAGTCGCGATTATCTTTAAAACCTTCTAAGCGATTTTCACCTCTAAATCTCGCAAGTCGAAGAGAAAGCTGAGGATAAAAAGAAAACAGTCTTTCACTTTTGCCATATAATGCTACAGCAGCATTAATCAGTTTCCCATTATCTATCAGCCCCAATCCCCTCAAAATAGACTCAGAATCTGTATAATGAGGTTTTTTCATACGCCCCAGCTCTATTGCATTTCGGAGTGTAAACTGGATTTCTTCTTTACTTAGATCCTCTACATTTACCCATTCTGGAGCGTACTCATTTTCCCATCTTTGATGAGCGTGGAATTTTTCTAAGATGCGCTTTTCATACTCTTCACGAGGCATAATCTGTGTAGTAGAACCATGACGAATGTAGGGTCGATTACCATAACAATACGTTCCAATTTTTCCAGGGACTCTAATAACGATTACAGCCCTCCCACTCGCTATTGTTACAACTTCAATTTCAGGAAAAGCGGGTGGTTCAACTTTGCGTAATTCAGATGCAATGTCTTCCAAAGTTTTTGCCGTCACCTGCTGACCGACAATATTGCCATCATCACTTACTCCAAAAAGCACTAAACCGCCAACACCATTTAAAAATGCACAAACTGTTTTTGCAGCTTCAGCTCTCTGTCCCGTCGTTTTTTTGAACTCTAAATTCTCAGATTCACCTTTTTTCACTAATTTTTTTAATTCATCAAGTAGCATTTGACCACAAGATTAACAAAATCTAGAAAAACCACAAAGAAAAATTGATCATTTCTTTTTTTGAACGGAGTGATCTAAAAACAACTTCCGGATACTTCTTCTGCAGTTCCTCGATTTGATTTTTGTATCGTTTCTTAAAATTCCAAAGGTAACAAACAAGTTTCCAAGAGACAGAATTCGATGCCCCTTCAGGACCATCAAGTTTTTCTTTACCCACTGTTGTTATCATACGCCAGAATACGCGTAGCAAACACTGCAAACGAGGAAGACAACAATAGATAACAAGATCCGCTTCTTGATAGCGCATCTCTATTGTACGCATGCCGTTCCCTTCAATAATCCAAGAGGGTTCTTTCAAACGCACTCTTACATCTTTTAAAAAATCTTCTGTCGGACGAGTGATCCAACCTTTAGTAAAAAAGTGCCGATCAATATGAAAAACGGGGATTTTTAGAGTATTCGATAGTTGATTTGCAAAAACTGTTTTTCCAGAACCCGGAAATCCAAAGATTAACAATTTCATAGGTTGCATATTAGCATAAATAGCTTTAATATAGAGGGAAAAAGACCCCTAAAATGATTGTACAAATTGCTCCTGAAATCAAAAAGAAATTCCCTCATTTAAAGCTGGGAATTGTCACCGTTCGCGGCACCAATAACCGCAAAAGCCATAAAGAAATTCTAGAAGCTCTTCGCCAGACTGAAGAAGCGATTCGTGAGCGCTATGAAATTGAAAAAATTGCGCAAGTACCCAAAATAAAAGATTGGCGCGATGCCTACCGCAGTTTTGGTTCAAAAGAGCGCAGCTCTGTTGAAGCGCTTACCCGAACTGCGCTGCAAGGAAAAGAACTTCCCGATATCAATCCACTTGTTAATCTCTACAATCTGGTTTCTCTTAAACATACCATTGCTGCCGACTCCAATGATTTAGATGCTATTACAGGTGCAATTCATCTAACTTTTACAGAAAAAGATGTGCTCTATTGCGACGCAAAAGGTCTCTCCTGTCGCTCATGGAATGATCGCAAGGGCAATAAAAGCAAAGTGACTGAAGATACGACAAACGCCTGCTTTGTTCTTGAGGGACTGGAAAATACAACGAAAGAAGAACTGCGCCAAGCAACTACGGAACTCAAGCAGCATATTGAAAAATATTGCGGTGGGATTGTCGAAGAAAAGATCATCATCGCAAACCCTCTCCCCGATTATTTCCGTTGGGACGACTTTAAAAAGCGCTCAGAAAAACTGACGGAAATTCGCGAAATGGGGATGAATCCCTACCCGCATAAATATGAACCAACGCATGCGATTCGCGATCTGAATAGCAAATATGAAAAAGACGATTTGGCAGATAGTGAAGCAGCTGCTTCTGGCAAGACACCGGAAAGTTGTGTGGCGGGCCGTGTTATGCTTTTTCGCGCGATGGGAAAAAATGCCTTTGCTCATATTCAGGAAGAAGGCGCTCGCGTGCAAATCATGTTCAATCGCGACACCACGAAAGTAAACGAACTACCTGAAGGCGAATCTGCCATTAAATTCATTGAGAAAAAAATCGACCTCGGCGATATCATTGGCGTTAAAGGTCATCTCTTTCGCACGCAAAAAGGCGAACTCACACTCTTTGCAAAAGAGGTCACCCTTCTTACAAAAAGCCTTCTCCCCCTTCCAGATAAACATCATGGTCTCGCTGATAAAGGCACTCGCTACCGCAAACGCTGGCTTGATCTGATCACGAACAAAGAAGCGATCGACACCTTTAAAATGCGATCGAAAATTCTCACGACCATTCGTAAAACAATGGATGAAACCAACTTCCTTGAAGTAGAAAATCCCGTTTTGCAAAATATGTATGGCGGAGCAGAAGCGCGTCCCTTCGTCTCTCACCTCAATGCCCTAAACCAAGAAATGTACTTGCGCATTGCCCTCGAGCTTCCTCTAAAAAAACTCATCGTTGGTGGTTTTGAGCGCGTATACGAGTTGGCAAAGGTTTTTCGCAATGAAGGCATTGACCGCACACACAATCCTGAATTCACCATGCTAGAAGCTTATGCCGCTTATTGGGATTATCACGACGTAATGGACTTCATTGAAAAGATCTTTGAAGATGTTGCCATTGCCCTATTCGGTACCACGCAAATTGGCATGCGCAAAGATAAAGAAGGCAATGAACACCAAATTGATCTCAAACGCCCATGGAAACGCATCACAATGAAAAAGAGCATTGAGGAGTATGGCAACATCAACGTCGATGAACTTTCAGACGAACAGATGCGTAAAGTCCTTTCTGAAAAAACAGATGATGACACTTCTAAAACACCGCGTGGAAAACTCATCGCGATGCTTTTTGAAGAACTTGTCGAACATCATCTCATTCAACCGACACACATTACCGATCATCCAATTGAAACAACGCCACTCTGCAAACTGCATCGCAATCCAAAAGAGCGTGAAGAGCAAATTGTCGAACGTTTTGAAACATTCATCCTAGGATTTGAATTCTGCAACGCTTACACAGAACTCAATGATCCAGAAATCCAACGTGAACTCCTCGTACAGCAAAATGAAAAACGCGAAGCGGGTGATGAAGAAGCGAGCCCTCTGGATGAAGAGTTCTTAGAAGCGATCTGCCAAGGCATGCCGCCTACCGGTGGATTTGGCGTTGGCATTGACCGTCTCACGATGCTCTTTACCGGCGAAACTAGCATCCGCGACGTCGTTTTCTTCCCTCTCATGCGTCCGGGCGAATAATTTATCTCATTTACTTTGTGTGTTTTACAAAACCGTGCATTATCACTGCACGGTTTCAAGACTGGGACCATTCGAACCATCAACAATCATAAAGCCTTTTTCTGTAATTTGATCGCGCAGAGAATCCGCTTCCGCCCAGTTTTTTGCTGCGCGCGCTTCATTGCGCTTTTTAAGCAGTTCAGTCACTTCTTGTGGGATTTCAAGCTGCTCTTTTTCAAATTGCAGAACTGCCAAGACCACATTGCACTTTTGCAAAAAAATCAGGATTTGCTCGGCTGCTTCTTTGCTTAGGTTTTTCTGATCAATAAGCGCATTCACATCACGAACGAGATCAAAAAGTGCAGCGAGGCTAATGGCAATATTGAGATCATCGGCAAGTCCTGCGGCAAAACGCTCTTCTGTCTTTGTTAGATCGTAGTTGCCACCGCCTTCTGCTTGCTGCAAGC
>JAJFMI010000129.1 GCA_021772235.1 Chlamydiota bacterium | reverse complement strand
CACATCTTCATTTGTTTCGCGAGTTATGCGAGCTACTTCGTTGAAGATGAGTTTTTCTAAGCCTTCTTTGCGGTTGCGATGGTTTTCAAGAGAGTTCTCTAAGCTGATGAGGTCGCTGTGGAGCTTAAGATTGACTTGTTCTGTGATCCAGTCGATCTCGATTGCTGCGATGAGGGGGTTGTGGTTGCCCGTTTCAATTATCTGTGTGGGGTTTTCTTTTCCAGGTGTCGGCGCGCTTTGCAGTGTTGATTTTAGTCCTGCAAGGGTGAGTGGAGCGGAGCTTGCTGTGAAGCTGCCTTTTTGACGCCCTACAATTGCAGCTGCATCAGAGAGACGCTTTTCATAGCTCTCAAATGTTTCGAGTTTTTGCTGCTTAACGTGGTCGAGAAATTGGTCTTGCTTGCGCAGGTTGTCTTGCTCTTTTTGTAGGCTGATGCGCTCAACGCGAAAGCGATCTTTTAGGCCATTAAAGGCGCCAGCCATCTGATCGGCAACTTGGGCGCGATTGCTAAAATTTCCTTGCGTAAAGCTCGCATAATAGCGACGCGCAATGGAGGAGTTTTCGCCGAGGACGTCGGCAGCATTAATGATGTTGCGAGAAAGGAGGAGTAGGAAATCCGTTGATCTAGGGTCTTGCGGGTTATTGAGTGCGGCATCTAAGTATTGGGCGTTTTCACTTACGCCACCAACGACAAGGCCAATATTGAGAACGCGGTCATCGATCACTTCACGGTAGAGGGGAGTAACGCTTCCATTTTCATCGCGTTTGAATGCAAAATCAAAGAAGTTTGCATAGGAGTTTTTTGCAAAATGGATGGGAATATTGCGATGGACTACGACTTCTTTTGATAGAGAGTCATGATCGGCAAGATCAAGTTGTGCAGGTACAAAAGAGATTAGGCTTCCAGCACGGGGGAGGTTTTGGCGGAAGGTTTTGGCATCTTCAACGCTGACAAAGTTGATGTGGATGAGGTCGGGATTTTCCTCATTCAAAGAAACTGACGTCGCCTTTAAGCCAAGAAGTTTATTGAATGAGGAGACCCATTCAATTGACTCTTGTTCGAGGCGATTGACGCGCTTCATCGAAGAGACAGCTACTTCTTTGGCTTTTTCATGGCCAATGGGCTGGTTCAACGGTTTAGTATAAAAAAATAGGGTAGGAAGTATATTCCAGACTGTGAGGCCGATCACAGCACAAATAACAACTAATGGCCAACGTTTTTGTTTACTCATAACGATACAAGTGTAACTCCCTCAAAAGATTCTGTCTAGAAAATTCCCTCCTATGTTACTCTGATTGAGTACATGACGCCTCAACATATAGCAATCATCATGGATGGCAACCGTCGTTTTGCAAAAAAACGTGGGTTGCTAGTCAAGGAAGGGCACAGCCTAGGAGGCGAGCAGCTAGAGAAAATTACAGATGCTGCTGCTAACTTGGGTGTGAAAACACTTACAGTTTACGCTTTTTCTACGGAAAACTGGCAACGTTCCGCTATGGAAGTAAAAGTTTTAATGCGTCTCATTGAAAACTTTCTTAAGGATAAACGCAAAAGTATGGTTGAAAAGGGGGTCAGATTTGCTACAATTGGGAATTTGACTGGCCTTAGCAAAAAGTTGCAGCTTGAGATCGATGAGACAAAAAACGCAACGAAAGAGGGTAAACGGATCAATCTTGTGGTAGGTTTGAATTACGGTGCACGTGATGAGATAGTGCGTGCAGCAAAGAAGATGGCTTTAGAGGTTGATCCGAAAGATTTTTCTGAAAAAATATTTTCACAGCATCTCGATACTTACCCTTGGGGCGATCCAGATTTACTGATTCGACCAGGGGGCGAAATGCGTCTAAGTAATTTTTTGCTTTGGCAATTGAGTTACGCAGAAATTTTTGTTACTGATAAGCTTTGGCCTGAATTTGGCCCAGATGATTTAAATGAGGCGGTAGAGGCTTATGGGCGCCGCCATAGAAGAAAAGGAGAGTAAATTGCGCTTTGCAGATTTAAAAAAACGACTTATTACAAGTACATTTGTTATTGGGGCGATCGCTCTTATTTTATTTTTGTCCGAATACCTTTTGGTGAAAATTGTTGTGTTACTACTGCTTGCGCTTATGAGCGCTGTTGCTATGATGGAGTTTACGCATCTTCTTGAAAAAAAGGGTGTTGTGCTTTCTAAAAGAGTGCTTTTTGCTTTTGCCGCTCTATTAACACTCTCTTTTGCGCTTCCTTTGCAGGGGGCGCCTCTTATTGTTGCAGCGCTGCTCTTTTTCGCTTTATTCTGCATGCAAATGAAAAAAATCAATGGTTCAATCGCACGCATTTCAACAAGTTTTTTTGGGCTTCTCTATATTGCTTTTCCATTAGGTCTTCTTTTTCGCATTCTCTATCCACAGGGAGGGCTTGGTCCACTTGGAGATGGGACTTTTTGGCTTCTCTATTTATTAGCTGTAACAAAAATTACTGATATCGCCGCCTACTTTGGTGGAAAAACATTTGGCAAACGCAAGATCGCTTCCAACGTATCTCCCTGTAAAACAGTTGAGGGTGGGGTGATTGGGCTCTGCGCAGCTGTTGCTTTAAGTGTAGGTTTTTCTTTTTTTACAGATAGCTTTCCGCTAATTTCCTCGATTGCGCTCGGGCTTCTCATTGGTGCATTTGGTATTCTTGGCGATCTTGCCGAGTCACTTTTTAAGCGCGATGCGAAAGTTAAAGATAGCAACCGGCTTCCAGGTCTTGGAGGCGTTCTAGATATGGTCGATGCACTGCTCTTCACAACCCCTCTTTTCTATATTGTAATGGGGTACATCACATGATCATCACAATAGATGGCCCTTCAGGAACGGGGAAATCCACGGTTGCTAAGAGATTGGCAAAAGCGCTCGGGTTTACGCATGTCGATTCTGGAGCTATCTACCGATCACTTGCTTGGTTTTTCTGTTCAAAAAATATTGATCCTTCTGATACTGCCGCTATTGAATATGAGCTTGAAAACTTTGTCTATCGCACAGAAAACGAACGTTTTTTTGTAGGAGAGACTGAGGTGACTCATGAAATTCGCACGCCCGAGATTACGAAAATTTCTTCACAAATTTCTAAATACAAAACTGTGAGGCAGAAGCTTTACACCATTCAGCGCTCCTACGCTGATAAGAACGCTGTTTTTG
>JAJFMI010000128.1 GCA_021772235.1 Chlamydiota bacterium | reverse complement strand
CTCTACCTTGGAATGGATCTTTCCAAGTTTGGCATTACACAAGAAAATGTAGCAGAAATCATCGCTGAGTATAGAAAAGTACACGGCGTGAACTTACCTACAGAAACAAACCAAGAGTAAGACATGAGACACGGAAAACATACATTTAAAATCGGCAGAACTTCATCTCACAGACGCTGCATGATGGCGAACATGAAAAAATCTCTAGTGCTTCATGGTCGAGTTGAAACAACTGTACGCAAAGGTAAAGAGCTTAAACGTGAAGCCGACAAGTTAATCACAATCGCGAAAAAAGGTGGTTTAAGTGCAACCCGTCGCGCAAGTGCAGAACTGATGGTAACTTACAATAAGCTTAACTCAAAAGAAGCGCGTGAAGCAAAAGGTGGCAACACAACATCTTATAACGGTGACCGCCAAGTCATCAAAAAGCTTTTCGAAGTTAGCGAACGCAATAAAGAGAGAAACGGTGGCTATACACGCCTTATCCGTACTTCTAATCGCGTCGGTGACAACGCTGAGCGCTGCATTGTCGAATTTCTTTAAAAGCAAATTGCTTTTCTATAGTCCTCTTGCTACGATCTAGAAATAGATCATACAAGAGGATTTTTTTATGACACTACGCGTTGCAATTAACGGATTTGGTCGTATTGGCCGCTCTATTCTACGCCTTGCTGCTAACTCACAAGCCTTTGAAGTCGTTGCAATCTATGACCTTGTTCCACCTGTTAACCTCGCTTATCTCCTCAAGTACGACTCGACACATGGACGCTTTGAAAAAACTGTCGATAGTAAGGCCGATAAAATCGTGATTGATGGCAAAGAAATTACAGTCTGCGCTGAAACCGACCCTACAAAACTTCCCTGGAAGGAACTGAATATTGACTATGTCATTGAGTGCACGGGGCGCTTTACCCAACTTGAAGAAGCTAACAAACATATTGAAGCAGGCGCCAAACGCGTTGTGATCACCGCCCCTGGAAAAGGAGGAGTGCCCACTTACGTTATGGGCGTTAACCACGAAAAATACAATCCTAGCAAGGAGTTTGTTGTCAGCAACGCCTCTTGCACTACCAACTGCCTTGCGCCATTAACAAAAATTCTTCTCGATAATTTTGGCATAGAAGAAGGGCTTATGACCACTATTCATAGTGTCACCGCCACGCAACCTACCGTTGACGGGCCTTCAAAAAAAGACTTTAGAGGAGGTCGATCCGCTAGTCTCAATATCATTCCTTCTTCAACAGGTGCTGCTAAAGCTGTTGCTCTTTGCCTACCTGAAATTGAAGGGAAACTTACCGGAATGGCCTTTCGCGTGCCTACAGCAGATGTTTCTGCTGTAGACCTTACTGTAAAGCTGACGAAATCAACAGATTATGATACAATATGTCATGTGGTTAAAGAGGCCTCAATGACCACTATGAAAGGGATCATGGGCTATACAGAAGATCAAGTAGTTTCTACAGATTTTCTAGGTTGCACTTACTCGTCCATCTTTGACAAAGGAGCCGGTATTGCCCTCAATCCCAACTTTTTTAAACTAATTTCTTGGTATGACAATGAAATTGGCTACTCGCAGAGAGTGATCGACTTGATCCTCTATATGGCCTCAGCTGAGTAACCATCAAATTTAAGGAGTTTCCGTGAACTTTACACGAGAACCAATAATTGAAACGATCATCACACCGCGTGATGGATTTAAGATAATGCTTCGCGCTAACCGTGGAGATAAAGAATTTAACGTAGACGCAGTAGAAGTAGTAAACTTCGGCAACGCGCTCTTTTTTCGCTCAACAGAACGGCCAAAATCGTTCTTGTTACCCGTTGCGGAATATGAAGTGGTAGAAATGCGTGAAACGCGTGTCGTTTTGAAAAATGCCTCAGTGGACAAGTCGGTAAAAATTGCCGGTGGCAAAGAGCCTAAAGAGACTAAAGAAGAGAAAGAAGATCCATCGAAAGACCCGAAAAAACGTGAACGCCGCCGCACACGTCGTCGCCGTCCTTCAACAGAAGAGACACCGGAGGGCGAGCCTACAAAAGTTTTCACAGGACTTATACCTCCGCCCACTAATCTCATCTCAGATAGCATTCCGCAAGATCCTGATCTCTTTAAAGATCAGCTAGGAGAAGGGAAAAAGAAAGAGGCGCCACCTGAAGAGCCGAAACAAGAAACAGATCTTACCCCGGAAAAAGAAAAAGGCCAGCCAGATCTGCCTATGGAAGATCATTCAGATAAGGCAATTCCTGTAATTGCCCCACCCCCAATGCCAACTGAAGACTCTTGATTTGCTTTACGTTTTGAAGTAGAATAAGTTTTCAACCCGCGATGAATGATGAACTCATCGTGGTTTCTGCTCGGATGGTGGAATGGTAGACACAAGGGACTTAAAATCCCTCGACCCTTGGGTCATGCGGGTTCAAGTCCCGCTCCGAGTAATAGCTGTGGATGGAAGATTTCGCGTTTTAACGCGAGTCTTTTTTCCTTTTGTCTCTCGAAAAGCTCTTTGGAGCTTTTCTTCGCTCCGCAAGAAAAACACTCTCGAGTTAAAACACAAAATCTCCTGATCCCCAGCTACCACTCGTTTGCGGCTCCGAATATATTTATTATCAGTAACTTAGAGGAGAGAAATCATAAAAATTTTCCGAGTCACTTTTTACATTTCCAGTTCTCTCCAACAGCTGTCCAACTTTTCTAGCACAAAGGAAACTGTGATAGTCGAAGGTCATCTTTGAAAGATAACTAGAATATCAAAGTTTGCTGGAAAGAACTTTTAACCTCGAGGTGAATAAATGAAACAAAGATTTTCTTGGTGTACCACTGTTTTCTTAATAGCCTTTGTGAGCACAACGCTTTTTTCAATAGAGTTAAATTTCCAAGAAAATATTTCAGAGGTTGTCACTTCAGTCGGAGTTTCTCCAAAGCGCTCCGCTCTAATCATCGCTTGTGTTGAAGATGGAAGAAGATGGATAAGTGGAAAGCATCGCTTAGATGCTCTTTTTCCACCTGCATCAACTGCTAAAATCCCTCATACATTAATAGCTCTTGAAAAAGGGTATGCGAAGGGACCTGAAGCACTATTTGAATGGGATGGTGAAGCGAGGTTTTTGGACGTGTGGAATCAAGATCATACGCTCCAGTCCGCTTACAGGTATTCAGTAGTGTGGGCATACCAGAGAATAACTCGGGATCTTGGGCACAAAGTCATGTCTTTATGGATTGACCAACTGCAGTATGGAAATCAGTATATTGGTTGTCCTGAAGATATTTCGACCTACTGGCTAGATGGGCCCTTAAAGACTTCGGCTGAACAACAGATTATTTTTCTAAGAGCATTAGCACTAGAAAGCCTTCCCCTAAGCTCAAAGACCTTTGAACATGGAAAGAGGATAATGACAGAAGAATCTGGTAATGGTTGGATCCTATATGCAAAGACAGGCTTTAGCAACTCTATAGGTTGGTATGTAGGATGGGTGGAAACAATCTGTCATGATGATAAAAGAACGTTTGTTTTTGCGTTTAATTTGGACATTGATAGCTGGGATGAGTTGCCCAAGCGAAAAGAGGTTGTAAGACAGGCGTTTCATTGCTTAGGAATATTACCTAAAGAAGGTGATTAAGAGAGTATGGAAAATTTCGCGTTTTGGCACGAGCCTTTTTCCTTTTGTCTCTTCAAAAACTCTCTCAGAGCTTTCCGTTGCTCCGCAAGAAAAAAATTCTCGCGCCAAAACTCAAAATCTCCTGATCCCCACTCATCACTCGTTCGCGGCACCGAGTAATATTGCATACTAATGAGTTATGTGAAATTCTAGGTATTAAACCATGATTCAATAAATTTAAATGGCACGCATCTCAGACGCCAAAACAGGAGAAATATGCTAGTTTTACGGCGTTTGTTTTTACTGTTAGCATGCCTTGGTTCATTCATCGCCAATGCTTCAGAAAATAATTATTTCTTAACCCCTCAGTTCTGCTCAGACCAAGAGTTATCTGCTATGCGCGAGGAAAAAACTCTTGATATGTGTTGGAGTTTTGGGAAGAGTAGCCATTTTCGTTTTGTAAGTGGGAATGAAGAAGTCTATTTTGAAATATTTCTTGGTCAACTGCCTGACTTTTATGGAGGTTTTCTGAATCGTATAAAAGATAAATTTATCCAGAATGCCTCTGGGCAGCTTATTTTTTCTTATGAATTGGCTGATACAGATTTGGAGACAATTAACGCGTTTTCTGTTCCAAAGAAAGAAGGGCATCCCGATGAATTTTCCTACATTGTAACAGAAAGAAGAATTATTGAGGATGCACATCCTATGCTAATAAATCAAACAGCTTTAGAAAGCATCATTAAGACTAAAAAGGTGCTTTTTTATACAGGAGCAGGTTTATCTTTAGCATCGGGTATTCCTGCAATGAATGAATTGAATAATTTGCTAGGTTTAGAAGGTGGAGAGAGGTTTGTATTTTCATTGGAGAAAGCGATAGAGTCGCCCCATGAATTAGCAGAAAGAATCAAAACCTTTCACAGTGCATGCCTGTATAGTAGTCCTACTCCTGCTCATTTTGCCTTAAGAGACCTCAGTTTATATAAAAATATCCGTCTCATTACAGAGAATTTAGATTGTTTACATGAAGCTAGCGGCATTTTTCCTTATAGAATCGATCCTAGACACCTAAGGGAAAACTTAGGAGGAGAGTGTCTTACTCAATTTGATTATATTGTTTGCGTTGGACTTAGCTTTGATGATCGAGGTTTTTTGGGATGGTATAAAGAACAAAATCCTCAAGGTAAAATTATCGCCATCGACATCCACGAACCATCTTACTTGGGGGGTGAAGATTTTTGGATTCAGGATGACCTTCAGGTGCTTCTTCCCAACATTCAAAATGCGATTATTTCATCTGTTAATGCAGAGTAAAAATGAGCAAGCACTCTTATGGAAAGAGCCTTTCAACATCTGGGTGTATAGTCCCAAATTGTGATGGCAACAAAAAATTAACTGATCTTAGTATTTAAACGTTATGCTGATGTAAACTTTCAGAAAGTGTGTTTGCTTCTTTTGCAAGAGGCTGTTGAAGCAGGCAATGCTCCTATAAAGCATTATGCTTATTTAAATGAAAATTCTAGCAGAGAAATAATATGAGTAATCACTCTCAAGAAGGGAAACAGTTTAAAAGCCAAAAATTTGAGAAGAACTTCTTTTCTGAAGGGAGTTTCTCAAATTGTCTGTTTGAACGTTGTGAATTGATGGAGACACAATTTTGGAATGTGAAGTTTTCGGATTGTGTTTTCAAAGGCTGCAATTTGCATTTGGTAAAGTTGGATGGCTGCCGTTTGCAAAATGTCTGTTTTGATGAGTGCAAGGTTATTGGGGGAGAGTTTCACAAGTGTGATCAGAGCTTTTTCTCTCCAGAATTTAATAAGTGTATTCTAAGAGGCTGCAATTTTTCCGATAGGAAGATGAAGCAAACAAGTTTTTTCGGTAGTAAAGTCAAAGAGTGCTTTTTTAACGACACGCATTTGGTAAGCTGCGATTTTCGAGAATGTGACTTGGAAGGAAGTGTCTTTCATCATTCGGATTTATCTATGGCCGACTTTCGTGATGCACAGAATTACGCGATCAACCCTCAGGTCAATAAGTTAAAAAAGACGCGCTTTTCCAAACCTGATGTCCTTGCTCTTTTAGAGTTTTTCGACATTCAAATATCATAAGAGCCAGTTGATGCTTTCTTTTTCTTCTATCAGTTTATCTACTGCCTCTTGAAAGTCTTCAGGGCTCTTATTTAGTGCAATGAGTGCCAAGACAATTTTTACCAAAGAGGGTGTATAGCTGCCTTGTTGTTCATTCTCGTTTTTCTTTGCTGCTACGTGCGCTACGTAGTAGTAAAGTTGCTCATCGCTTATTTGTAAATCAGGCAAGCACTCACTTAGAATGGTTTTTATTAGCGTGATGCAACGGAATTTTAGTTTCTCATTTGCTGCTCGAACGTCAATCATTTTGTTGCCGTGAACTTTATTCTCAAGCACCATAGATCCGTTGGAAATGAGGTTGAGTATTTGCTTTAGGATAATGGTATCGATTATTCCTATTGGATCATTTGGTATGTCTTGTATGACCAAAAGGGAGTTTTGCACAAATTGCAACTCTTCCCAATAACTTTCTGGGATTTTGCCTTTACAAATTAGAATAAGTCCCACTTGCCCGCCCTGGGTTTGCGATTCTTTGAGTTGCTGTAACATTTCTGTGGGGAGATGCTCTTCTTTTTTTAGCTTACTCACGCCTATTGAGAAGTTGCCTTGGCCTTTCGGACGATTATTATAAGAATAATTTCCTTGGGCCTCTGTCGCTAAGAGAAAGGTGTTTACATCGTCAAGATCTTGCTCGTTAATGTTTCTTCCTAGCAGTGTTTGCCAGGCTTGTTGGTTATCTTCTGCATCCTCTAGATAAGCGCGAAATTCGGCTTTTTTTGTATTTGCTTGATCATCTTCTCGGCGTATTGGGTTCGTAGAAAAAGTAGGAGATGTCTCTGTTGCGTCGATGAGCACTTCACGTATGGAATTTTTAGAGGCGATGAATGTAACATATCCTTGTTGATAGAGGTCGCTAAGCTTACGAAAGTTTGCATTTGGATCTGAAAAAACGCTTTTTTCCTTTTGGACAAATTGTGCAATTGTCTCGAGTTTGTCCAGGATAAGAGAGTGCCCTTGCTCCATCTTTTTTGCTAATTGTTTTGGATAGCTTTTTGCAGTGTCAGGATCATTCTTACAGTTGTAAAGTGTGCTTGTTAATAATGCTCCTAGACAGGCTTCCGCAAGTGTTGCCGCTTGTAAACGTGTAGATCCACTAATTCCCTGGGGGCCAATGTCAACACAAAGGGGATTTACACCACGATTGAAGAGTTGCTGGGTTCTTTCAGGCACCAGCTTACTGTTATAAAAATAATGTACTGAGGCGCCTGCGTTTTTGGAAGCGTGTCCACAACCTACATTGTAGGATGCAGAGCCGCTTGCGGAAATTAAAATGACCGTATCTTTAGAGCATAGCTGATAGTCGCTTAATGCTTTCTCTCCTTCGACTGCAGAATCTTCAAACCCTTCTTTTGCTCTAACAAAGGCAGAGTCTCCTCCTGCAATAACTCCTAGAATGTTTTTGCCATATGTGGGGAATGCTAAGCAGCATTTTGCAGCAAGGTCCAACGCTACACGACCACTTGAGCCAGAACCCACAAGAAATACTCTTCCTCCATCTTTGATTTTCTTTGCGATAATTGGGGCCAAATTGTCTATTGTGGGAAAAAATTCTTGCAAGCCAGCAACTACACCAGCGTCTACATCTAACAATTGTTTGAGTCCTTCGGGAAGGCTTCGATGCATTGTTTGGCTAAGAGATTTGGTAATAGGGTGGATTTGTTCTGTAGATGTGGCTGCAAAGTTGTACTTATGTATAAACTCTTCATACGGAAGAAATCCTGGGGGGAGTTGCGAGAATTTACATTCAGTTGAATGGGCGTTAGTAATTGAGCAAATAGCCATAATGAATAGAATTAGGGTTTTCAATAGGTTTCGTTACGGATTTTTAAAAGGTATAATGTTGCTGGAATGCGGTCAGAGTAGTTGATAAAGTTGAGGTTGTGGGTTTCAATGTTTTGTAAGATTAGCTGCAGAAATTCATCTGCGTATGCACTTTTGAAGATCCCACCCCAAAGATGGACTTCACAGTTTGATAGGTGAGAAATCTTGATTTGAGTAGACAAGAGTTTTGCGAGTTCTTTAGCGGCATTGTGCACAATCTCTCTTGCTACCGCATCTCCATTCCACGCTTCTCTGAATACCAATGATGCAGCGCTTGCAGTATCAGAAGAGGGAAATTCTTGTAGATTTACTGCTGGAATCAGCTGTTTTAATTCTTTTACGCAGTAAAG
>JAJFMI010000127.1 GCA_021772235.1 Chlamydiota bacterium | reverse complement strand
CAATGCTCAACATCTATCGAAGGATCTTCGAGATAATTGATCTGCAAAAGGTTGTAAAAAGCTCTGCCTTGAAATTCCATTAATTTAAAAAAATAATTAGTTGTCTGGTCTACTCATTATATAACAAAAATGACTTTTTTTTCCTTATGAAAGAAGTGAATAAATGTTTTTTCGAAAATCTGACTTGTTCAGTGCCTCCTTTCCTGTTAAAATATTCTTGTGAGAAAGAAAAATTCTTATCTTTTATTCGAAGTATTGATCGGCATTAGCTTGTTGGCTCTTTGTCTAACGGCGCTAACCATGAGGCCTGTTCTCTGTGCGCGCAAGACCTATAAAGCCTTAGAAGGAATAGAATTTGAGCGCATCTCTGAGATAAGCTTTGCAGATATTCAAGAAAATTATTTAGATAACCACCCATTTGGAGAAATCGCCTGGACCAAAGCAGAAGCCGAATTTTTTCCTATGGAAAAGTTTACTTTTTCAATAATTCCTGGAAAAAAGCGCTCCGTAATGCGCTCTTATCGCATCTGGAAGCGCCGCAAAAACTTTGGCGCTGACGGGCATAACGCAAAGCTTGTCCGATGCGAAATTTATCTAGGTGAAAAAAAAGAACACAAGTATCAAAACCATCTTTTTCTAGAAGAAATTCCAAAATAAAATAATTTTTTGAGATAATAGAGAAATGCAAGAGTTTAAACCTTACGTTTCCGCGAATGAGTCTCCTCCTGAATTTACCTTTAAGGCAATTTTTTTAGGGATCATTCTCGGACTTATTTTTTGTGTCGGTAATGCCTATCTAGGTTTAAAAATTGGCACCACGATCTCCGCTTCCATTCCCGCTGCGGTGTTTTCCATGGCGATTTTGCGACTGTTTTTTCGCAACGTTTCCATTCTAGAAAACAACATTGTACAGACGGTGGCAGCTGTTGGCGAAGGTCTCGCTGCAGGAATTGCGTTTACCGTACCCGCTCTCTTTATTTTGGGTGCGGCACCAACAAGCGGACATATCTTTTTACTCGCGCTTTTGGGAGGTCTTTTAGGAATCATTTTTATGATTCCTATGCGTCGCTTTATCATCGTGCGGGAACATGGCATCCTGCCCTTTCCAGAAGGGACCGCCTGCGCAGAAATTTTAAAAACTAGCGAGGGCAGCAAAAGCTCCACTCTGCTCGCAGGAATTGGCTTGCTCGTTGGTTCCCTCTATAAATTTGCCAATAGCGCGCTCTACCTTTGGAATGAAACAGTTGTTTTCACCTTTCGCAAATTCCAAAATGCCGTCCTTTCCATAGATTGTACGCCCTCGCTTTTGGGAGTGGGCTACATCATTGGACCGCGTATTTCCGCAATCATGTTTTCTGGCGGCTTGATCGCCTGGTGGGTGATCATTCCGTTAATCAAAATGATGGGAACGGGTGGTACTGTTATTTTCCCCGGTACCATTTCGATTGATCAAATGGACTCAAGCATGATCTGGGGCACGTATGTGCGCTACATTGGTGCAGGCGCCGTTGCGACAGGCGGCCTTTTTAATTTGGTGAAGATTTTACCCATCATCTGGAAAACCATTCACACAAGCGTTAGCGAGCTTTTTGAAGGCTTTGGAGCAAAAGAAGGTGTAGCGCGTACCGATCAGGACATCTCCATGAAGTGGCTCATTTTGGGATCTGTCGGTGTTATTTTAACTCTCTGGCTCTTTCCCGGATTTCATCTCAACATTGTCACGATTGTTTTACTTGTGCTCTTGGGCTTTTTCTTCAGCTGCGTCACCTCCATCACAGTCGGATTAGTCGGTTCTACATCAAATCCCGTTTCCGGAATGACGATCACAACCTTGCTCATTACCTGCTTTATTTTTCTTGCTCTCGGCTGGACCGATCGGATTTATCTTTTGGCAGCCATTACGATGAGCTGCGTTGCAAATGTAGCAATTGCTCTTGCCGCCACCACATCACAAGATCTTAAAACGGGCTTTTTGCTCGGAGCTACCCCGCGTAAATTGCAACTTGCCGAAATGGTCGGAGTGGTATTACCCGCCCTAGCAATTGGCGGGACGCTCTACCTGTTAAATGAAGCGTATGGATTTGGAAGTGAACAACTTCCAGCGCCGCAAGGAACGCTAATGGCGATGATCGCAAAGGGCGTTATTTCACAAGATTTACCAGTAACTCTGGTGGGAATTGGTGTTTTGCTTGGTCTCGTAATGGCCCTTGTGCGCGTGCCGATTTTGCCCTTTGCCATCGGCCTCTACCTCCCCCTTTCACTCTCTTCTGCCACAGTCATTGGCGGAGCTCTTCGTGGAATTGTGAATCATTTTTCTAAAGATAAACTTACAGAAGAGCGTGGCGTACTTGCCGCATCGGGATTGATTGCTGGAGACGCCTGCACAGGAGTTGTCGTAGCTCTTCTAACCGTACTAGGCATTATTCCGGCGGCGGCGGTTGGCAAACTCTCCGATTACGTTTCCGTAATTTTATTTATTGGGCTTGCAGCCGGTCTCGGCCACCTGGCTCAAAAAAATTCTTCCCTTGATAGAGGTGACTAATAGTATGGTATAATTGATACCATGAAACGAAGAGCCTTTACCCTAATTGAAGTCATCATCGCTTTTGCACTTTTGGCACTTGTCTCCACCACACTTTTCACCAGCTACAAACGGCAAGTCTTGCTTAAAGTAGAACTGGCAAAAGCAGAAACCGCTGTACTCCAAAGAAAACTGCTACAAGAACGCCTCTCTCAAATATTTACCTCCATTATTCCAACGGAAAACCTCGCCCTGGATGATGATGAAAACCTGCAATTTACCTTTGATAACGGCATCGATCCCGAAAAAGCCTTTTGCCATAACGTTCGCGCAAAACTTTTTTGCAAAAACGAAAAATATCTTCTTGAACTTACTTCTCTAGATGGCAAAGCAAGAAGAGAAGAAGAGCTTTTTTCCCATGCAGAAAGCGTCTCCTACCGATTGGCTCCGCATATCGTGCATCTGCATATCAAAAATGGCGATGAAGAAACCCCTTACGCCTTTTTCACCAAATGAATATTCTTCCTTTTATAACAGTCTTTCTGCTCGTTTTTGCTCTGCTCTCCTCAAGTTTTTTCGTAAACGTGAAAGAACTTTTAGCTGAAAAAAACGCGCACACAACATACATGGCAGAACTGCGTCTTGCTCGCGATAAAGAACAAACCATCCTCTATGAAAAAACCAAACGACGCCATCGCAAAAGGCCCAACCCAGCCAAGCAAAAAAAGGAGATGCCTTACATCTCCGCGCGCACGCGCGTTAAAAACCGCTCCGCATCAAAACTTAATCTCTACCGTCTCTTAAGCGAACCCAAACCGCCCAAAACCCTGCAAAAATCTTTTTCCCAGCTCTTGAATAACCTTTATGGGGCCAAGCTCTCTAAACAAGAACTAACCCTACTCCAAAAAACGCTAACAAAACAAGGGCACCACCTTCTAGAAAAAGCGATGAAAAAAAGCGATGAAATCACAGAGTTTTCACTAACAGAACTGCTTGATGTTAGCAACCCCATCCATTACAAAATCCTGCGCGGCACACATAAACACTCCCTAAAAGAAGGCGTTGTTCCCCTTGAGACCTTTGTTGTTTTTGAAAAAGGCCCCTCTCCCCTACAAATCAACCTCGCTTCTCCTGAACTTTTACAACTTCTTTTCGGACACGAAAAAGCAAAAAAGGTTCTCGACAAAGAGAAGAAAGAAAAACGCGGACTCAAACTACAGGAGTTTCAAGCGATCGTCTCAGATCAAGTCTTTTCCAGTATGTGGATCCAAACTTCTACAAAGTCTAAATCTTATAACCAGCCTCAATAAGAGCTTTTTCTGCTTTTGGACTAAAACGACCCATTTCTTGCAGTTTTGCAATAGCTCCTGATTGAACAAAAAATTCCATGAGCTCTTTTGATGCTAAACCAAGATCAATAAGACGCTCAGCAAGAAGTTCTAGACGTGTGACGTTAGCATAACGTCTTATCCCTCCTGTTTTTGCAATCATGTTAGAGAGAGGATTAAGCGCATCATTGGCATTTGGATGGATAAAAAAGACAATGGAAAAACGCTCTAAACTCTCACCTGGATCTACAACACGATGCACAGAACTACGGAAATATCCATTGGAAAGATTTTCCAACATATCCCCACAGTTAACGACAAAAGCACCATCTGGAACAGTTACATCTATCCATCTGCCTTCTTTATTTAAGACTTGCAACCCTTTTGCTGTGGCTCTTGGTAAAATGGTAAAAAGATCAATATCGGTATGTGCTGCCGCCCAAATCGTATCTTTCGGTGGGTTGGCAGGGTAGTGGATGACTCGCATAAGAGAATCACTATTTCTGGTCATCTCTCCAAGATAACTTTTTTTCTGCTGCAAAACCTCGCTAAGAGCACTACAAATAACTTCTTGGCATCTATCAAGAGCAGTAAAGAGCTTTTGCATGGTCGGTTTAAACTCATAAGGTGTTTTGGGCCAGCAATTTTTTCCGAAGCGCATCTTCTTTAGCTCTTTTTCAGAAAACTCACGTCCAATATGGTAAAATTCTTTATGATCTTTTTTCGCCTCACCTAAAGCGGACTCGCTTAAAATGTAGCCGCGCTGACCATCGGTATCTGGGAAAGTACGTTTCTCATCTATGCTGAGAGAAAAAAACCGTTCTGCACTATCGTACGCTTCACTAAGCGTATCACAATCCACACCCGCTCCAGTAAGCGCGAAAAATCCCACATCAACAAGAGCCTTTTCTAACAGGCGCAAAAATTCTTCTCGCGTTGTTTCCTCAAAGTAATCAGGAAAATGCAAAACAGGAATGCTGGGTTCAAAAGCAAAAGAATAGGCAAATAATAACGTAGTAAATAGTATTTTTTTCATCTGGATTTCCCTTAAATAGTTGCGAGTTGTTTTGGAAGGATAATTGTAAACGTGGTGCCTTGGTTTTTAACCGAAGAAGCGTGAATAGTACCGCGGTGTTTTTCGACAATGCGCCGGACAATAGAAAGACCGAGACCTGCACCTCCAAGACTGCGAGAGTGCGCTTTATCAACGGTGTAAAAGCGATCGAAAATGTGTGGCAAGTCTTGCTGTGGAATACCAACACCTTTATCGGTAATTTTGATCAGCACATCCTTTTCGCGATCCTCAACTGTAATGCGGATAGAGGCATTGCCATCAGAATATTTAACAGCGTTTTGCAAAAGATTGGTCAAGGCAAGTCCGAAGAGGTCGCCATTGAGAGGCAATACGATATGTTCTTGATTATGGAGAATTTCTAAAAAGGTGTTGGGATGAATGAGAAGCAAGTTGCGATTGCAATCATCAACAAGAGTGACAATATCAGTCTCATAGAGAGTGCCCGGATTGGCATCATCCAAATCAGCTAAAGTCAACAAGTTTGCAACTAAATGATTCATACGCTTGCAATTGCGAATGATTTTTTCCAAAATACCTTCCAGCATATCACTGGAAATTTCATCAATATCGCGAAGCGTTTCGGCAAAGCCACGAATGATCGTAATTGGCGTGCGCAATTCATGAGAAGCGTTAGCAATAAAGTCTCGGCCCATTTCAGAAACTTTGTGCTCAGACGCATCATCGCGCAAGGTCAAAACTACCCCTTTACTTCCAGGAACAGGACAAACGCGAAAAATAACATGTTCATTGGTAGCAGAGACTTCCGAAATAACAGATTGTGTCTCCTGCGAGCGATTGAGCATACGCTGAATTTGCTTCCACAAAGAGGAGGGCAAGTTACCCGTCATATCATGAAAGTTTTTCCCAATGAGATCTTTTTTAGGCACCTTCAAAATTTTCTGCGCACTGCGATTTGCGACTAAGGCAACTTGATCTCCATTAAAAAGAACAACCCCCTCCTCCAAACCTTCTATTAACGCTTTGCGTTCCCTGTGGCACTCATTTAATAGAAGCTGCTCATCAGAAGCTTTTCCTGATAGAATGTTGATCTTCTGCGCTAAAAAGCCAAACTCATCACTACGCGTTAGCAATTTTTCATCTTCGATATAGCCTTCATCATCACTCAATGCAGAAACGATCTGACGAAGCGGCTGCAAATTGTGCCAGAGCACAATTCCCGTCACAATTGAGAGAGTAAAAAAGGAAAAAATCGCAATGTAGGCAAAACTCCACTCAAAATTTTGCGCAAAAAGAGGATAAGCCTCAGTTGCAAAACGTTTTACCTTCGCAGCATGAATGACAAAAGCATTGAGCATTACAGCCATCAAAGCGACAAAACCTACCGTAAGAATACTAAGAGTGCGAATGAGACGTCTTTGAACACGTGGCTTCATAGCGAAAACTTTACCACTACACTAGATTGAGTTTCAACCCTTATTTCTAAGTTTTCGATCAAGTTCTGACCCTAATGAAAGAGGGAAAATATTTATCGAGCAAACCAGTACATAGATTATGCGTTATGTGAGCAGCGATACAAGTAGTCAACCCACTCTTCTCTTTAACAAGCCCAAAAAAAGTTCCTGTTACAGATCCTCCAATAACAACCGATGAAACTACATTGGTAACCGGTATGTGAAGATCTAGGTGAAGCGCAATGGTTATGCTAAAATTTTTGCAATCGGTTCAATTTATTTGACAATTTTCATGCTTTCTGTTTTTCTTGATGAGAAAACAATGATTTTATTTGAGGGAACCATGCTAAAAACCCTATCTAATTGGCCAAGAGCATCACTATGCATACTCGCCCTAACTACACAAGGCCCTCTTTTTGCGAACACAAATTTTGCTCGAACTCATGTGACAATTGTCACACAAAGAGCTCTAAGGCAAAACATACAATCCCTTTTGCATACTGCAGGCAACAAGGCGAGAACTGAAGAAAAGCGATACAGCTTTACAGGCACCTCATTACCTTTGAGATACCACTCAACAACCGGACATAGGACAAACAGTATGTTTAGTAAAATATTAGGAAAATACCAAAGCGCTTCTCCCCAAAAAATCCCCACAGGACAATGCGGAGAAAAAATGAACGGTCAGATAGACGTTGGCGGAAAAAAGACGCTTGTGACCATTTCTTCTTCGAGAGAAGTGAATGGGCAGCTCAAAGCAGACAATGTCTCTTTTACGGACCTCATTGAAGTAAATGGAAATGCGACTTGCACAAAATGCATTTTTCAAGGCGATCTACTAGTGAGAGGAGATACCCACCTTACATCGTGTGAATTCAGCGGAGATGTTGAAGTTTTAACAGTAAAAATCACTCTACAAGACTGCAAGGGAGGCGATTTGTATGTTACAAACCCAACTGGGAGAACAAAATCTATTACACAAAAAGTATACTTGAAAGGAGCGTCGCATTTCAGCACAATCCAGTTCAGCAGTCCCGGCGGTAAAGTCTACTGCTCTTCCGACTCTTCAGTTGATACTATAGAAAATGGAAAACTAGCTTGAAGAAGTAACTTTTAGAGGAGAATTAAGTATGTTGTGTATAACAAGTGAGTATTTCGTAGAGCACAAGCCCAATGTGGGAACTTGTCTAGCTGCCCCACAAGGGGAGAGAAGATATATGCTTCTACCAGGAGGATGTACCTGCTCTAGTATCGGCTCCTGCTGTTCTTGTTCTTGTGGGGCCATTTCCACACAGGATAAGGAGTAAGATTGTTTAGTAACGAACGTTTAATCAAAGGAAAAAATTATGTTGTGTATAACAAGTGAATGTACCGTTGAACACAAGCCCAATGTGGGAACTTGCCTAGCTGCCCCACAGGGGGAGAGAAGATATATGCTCCTTCCAGGGGGATGTACCTGCTCTACCGTAGGTTCATGCTGCTCATGTTCTTGTGGAGCTGTTTCAATCCAGGATGAAAAATAAGTCTTATGGATTTAGAGGACCAGTGTTTCAACGAAGCGTGTTGGGCAAATGGGTATCATCCCTATACTTTTTGCCATGACAAGAGCGGATTCAAGACAAATGCCTTGGTCCACTCTCATCCGGATTTGAAAAATGAAAGCGTTGCTGAAGTTTTCCTAGCAAACTCAAAACTCATGCGAGCAGATCGGGAAAACGAATTTTCGATAGGAGCCTACTTTAGTGATGCAGGTCTGAAAACCGTCTCTCTGATCGACGAAAAAGATTTAGGAGACAAAGAAGGCACTCCCCTTGAAAGTGGAGTGCCTTTAAAAATGGAACTTGGCGAAACTTTGGTGTTCCGAAGAAGCAAGAGGCATTACACAAAAGATCCTCTTGATTTTGCTTATTTAAGCACCTTGATTAGATCAGGTTTTGGAGTTACGGCAAAAAGAAATGAACCCCTGAGCGATCATCAAACAAAGGTTCCCTTCTCTTTCCGTACT
>JAJFMI010000126.1 GCA_021772235.1 Chlamydiota bacterium | reverse complement strand
AGTCGGCTAGGATCATCGAAGCGAACTTTTTTATCTTTACCTTGATGAAACTGTGCCGTTGAAATTCCTATTCCTTGAACCAAACTAATATCAGATGCAATAACAATTGCCGCAGGAGCATCAATAAAACGCCAAGCATTTTCTACGCCCTTTGCAACAATCACGAGGCTATCTTTTTGGGCAAACAACTGATAGCCCTCTAAAGTTAAATCCTCAGCTTTAAAATAAGAACGATATTTTTTTGGAGATCTAAACCGCGCACTAATATTCGAATTAAGCTCAATCGAGCCCATCGCTTCTTTGACAACTTGTACGAGGACGGGCTGATCTTTTTTAAAGAGGTCGGCAATGTCGGCATTTTTTTTGCTCTCGTCCTCTTCTACTTCAAAGTCGAGCTCATACATCTCTTGAAATTTTTTGGTGTTTTCAATGATGTCAGAGATATGGATGAATCCATTTGTGCTCTCTTTAATGTCGATGAAGGCGGATTGGATGTTGCGCAGAATGTTTGTCACTTTCCCACGATAGACGTTGCCGGTAAGCTGGCGACTTTTGTTTCTCTCCACGATGAGGTTGGAGAGTTTGCCCTGTTTGAGCATGGCCAGTCGTGTCTCTTTGAGTTCTACATTGAGTAGGATTTCTTTATTTCTCTGTTGTTGCTTTTCCATATTTTAGGAAATTTCCTTTAGTGAGACTTTGGGCAAGAAGTAAGCCATTTTTTAAGGCTTCGGGGCGGGCGTTCCCGTGACATTTAATCACGATGCCATTCACTCCACATACTACAGCGCCACGTGCGATGGTCTCTTGGTAAAAATTTTTATTGAGTAACATCGATGCCACTCCTTCGGCTGTTTTCAGAAAGATGTTTCCGGTAAAGCCGTCGGTGACAAGGACGTCAATTTCTCCATCAAAGGCGTCGCGTCCTTCGATGTTTCCCACAAATTCGGGGAGTTTTTTTAATTCTTTGTGAGCTTTTTTTAGCTCAGGTGTGCCTTTGTGCTCTTCTAAGCCGATGTTGAGGAGGGCGATTTTTGGATTCGTATTGCCGCAGGCTTTTTGGTAGGCGAGTCCTAATTTTGCGTTAGTGATCAGATTTTCCGCTTTTGACTCTGGAAAGGCGCCGGCATCAATGAGGGCGAGCGGTTTTCCTTTTGTTGGAAGAATGGCAAGAAGGGCGGGATTTCCCATACGACCGAGAAAAAATGTTGAGCTAGCAACAAGGGCGCCGGTATTTCCAGTAGAAACAAAGGCGTCGATTTTGCCCTCTTTTAGCGCTTGGATTCCCACGACCATGGAAGAATTTTTTTTGGAACGAATCACTTTTAGGGGATCGTCTTCCATTGTGATTGTTTCAGGGCAGTTTACGGGTACAAGGGTGAGTAACCCACTTTCTTGTGGAAGCTGCTCCAGAATTTCACTGCTCGCAAAAATACTTAATGTAAGCGGGATACTGGACTCGGCTACAAGCTCATGTATGGCTTGTAAAAGCGATGAAGGAGACTTCTCGCCTCCCATCAGATCGATGCCGATGTGCATCGTTTCTACTCTTCAGGTTTTGCTGCAAAAAGCGATTTGCCGCCGTAGTGACCGCAAGCGGAACACGCCCTGTGGGGCTGATGTGACTTACCGCAATTTTTGCAAACTGAGAGAGTTTGTGGTTGTTTTGCGTGATGGGAACGTCGTGTGTTTTTTCTCATATTCGACGTACGATTTCTTGGCACTGCCATAGGAATACCTCTAAACTTTATTTGCTATGAGTATAACAGACTAGGAATTTGCGAGAAAGGATTTTAATGCCTCTCTTTCAGGACAACTTCCTTTACACTCAGAAATCTGTGGAATCTCTAGAATTAAATTTTCAACTAATAAGGGTGTGATGTCGTAGACGCGGCTGCGAATTTCAAGGAGGGGGAGGGCGTGTGTCTGGTTTTCAAATTCAATTATTACATCAGTCGGTTCGTTGCAGATTTTGCAAGGGAGCTTTGCGATAGTGCTTAGGTCCATATGGAAAACGAGGTGATCATCAGCGGTGTAAGCGCGAACTTGAAACTGGATGGGTTCTGCGAAGCAGAGCTCCTCATCACCAAGGCCAATTTCCTCAGCTGTGCACTGTCCTGAAATTTCTTGAGACTCACCATCTCGTAGTCTGTCGACATAAATGACTCTATCCATCCAAGCAGTCTAACAGATCATGAGTTTTTTGGGTTTCTAAAAGTTTTATTATTGATTCGCTTTCTTTCTTAGACAGGATATTTTTTAATTCTTTCTCAAGTTTTTTTTTGGTAAGGTTGGGGCCGTAGAGCTCGGGAAAGATCGTTTTGCCTGCGATGATGTTGGGCAGGGAATAGTGATCGAGACGAATACGAAGGAGATCTTTTGCAATAAATAGGTCGAGAGGCTTGATGGCAAAAGTGACAACTGTTGGCACGCGATACAGCGCGAGTTCCAGGTTTACTGTTCCGGAGGTGGCAATCGCAGCGTGGGATTGTTGCATTAGCTCGTAGCGTTTTTCTTTAGGGAAAATTTCGATGTCTGGTGCAAATTTTGAAATCAGGGGGCGCATGTTTTCATCGGAAAGAGAAATAGCGATCGGGTAGGGAGAGAGTTTTCTCGCGGCTTCAAGTTGCAGGGGGAGGTTGCGTTCGATTTCGGTTTTTCGGGAGCCGGGAAATAGCGAGAGGTACTTTTTTTCATGTGGAGCGTATTGAATTTTTGCTAGAAGCGGATGGCCGATGTATTCGACGCGGATGTCGCGGCCTTTAAAGTACTCTTTTTCAAAGGGGAGTATGGAGAGGAGAAGGTCGAAGTTTTTTTCTAATGTTTTAATTCGTCCTTTGCGCCACGCCCAAACGGAAGGGCAGACGTACTGGACGATTTTTCCGCGGTAGCCTTTTTTTCGAAGAGAGCGACCGAGTGCGAGATTGAAATCGGAGTAGTCGATGAGGATTACGGTTTTGGGATTGCGTTTGAGAACTGCGTTTCGCGCTTGTTTGAACTGTTTGTAGATACGTGGAAGAGATCCGAGTACATCAACAAAGCCCATCGTTTCCAGGTTTTCCATGTCGAAAAGCACTTCAACGCTGGTTTTTCGCATCTGTGGTCCGGCAACGGCGAGGATGTTTTTTTCGGGAAGTTTTTCAATCAGTTCGGCACCGAGATTATCACCGCTGACTTCGCCAGCCAGAATGAAATAGTCTAGCAATGGAATGCTCCTGTCAGCCAATCCATGCCTTTTTTAAAAACGTGCTGTGCAGTGCCATGTCCCATGTGGCCAATTGAAGGGGTAATGATCATTTCGATGGGGGAAGAGCGGATGCCTTTTTCAAAGGCGCGCTCGGAGAGTTTTTTCACGAGAGAAAAAGTGCGGTCGGTGCCGACACGCAGGTCTCGATTGCCGATGTAAAAACGGATGTTGCGCCCGCAAATTTCATCGGCAATATTTTCTAAGTTGAGGCTTTTTGCAAGGGCGTTATTTTCCAGGTCGACAAATTCATTTGTCATGTTGAGTTGTGTCAGCGGAGCAAAACCAAGGAGGTGGGTGATTTCGGGAACGCGTGCGGCAATGTGTGCTGCGATAAAAGCGCCGCGAGAGAGGCCTCCGGTCGCGATTTTGTTGTTTGGAAGGAGTCCCAATTCATGCATCTCTTGGATCGATTCGGCGCACATTTCAATAAATGGCGTAAGGATGTCGTTGCCTTTTTTAAATTCGTCTGCCCAGATGCCAATTGCTTTGCGTGGATCGAGATCAGGTCCATGTCCTGGTATAGAAAATGAGAAGGTGCGCATCGGTTTTTCCATGAGGAATTGCGCGGGTTGGTTATAGGGATCGATTAGTAAGCTCTCTTCTTCGGAAAGTGCAAAATAGAAAAACGAGGGGAGTGGTCCTTCAGCGATATCAGGACCGACGTAGCTAACTTTTTTTCCGCCGTCGAGGACGATTTCTTTTCGTTCCACTGCTGCTCCTAGGTATGGGTTTTTCACCCTTTTCAAAGGCTTCACTCCATTGCTCGTAAATGGGGGAAAGGGTCGGTTTAAGGGC
The DNA here is from genome assembly GCA_021772235.1 of Chlamydiota bacterium. Lineage (GTDB taxonomy): Bacteria > Chlamydiota > Chlamydiia > Chlamydiales > JAJFMI01 > Algichlamydia. Next base: position 3,225 of record JAJFMI010000126.1, on the reverse strand, counting down.
GACTCGTAATTTAAGGAAGTCCAGGGTCTGGAAAAAGTCGGGGTCGATTGGGATCCGGATGCGCGTCTTGCGTTTTGGATCAAATGGTGTGATGCGGTATTGATTGACGAGGATGCTTGTGACTTGTGCACGGATGCGTTTCGGGAAGATAAAGAATGGTTTAAAAGCGTCGTCGATGAGGGCGTGGGCCTCTTCGAAAATATCTCCGAGATGAGGCTTTTTTTCTCTGTCGAGAAAGCGCGTTTTAAGGCGGGCTTCGAATAGGGGGAAGATAAACGCTGTGACAAGCGTAGGGCGTGCATATTTTGGGTGGTGGGGTTCGTGGTTAGAGCGGTCGAGCTCTTCTAAATAAGAGTAGACGTCGCCGCCTTCAGGGGTTTCTAAAAATTCTGCGAGTGTCGGCATGATCTGTTCGAGCAGTCCGTGTTCGGCCATTAGTTTAAAAAATGGAGCAGCGGATCCCGATTCCAGCATGCGCAATAACTCTTCTAAAACACGCGCCTGCGCGCTTTTTAGAATTTCCGCGCGGCACTCAAGAAGTGCCTGACGCGCTTCTGTGTCAGCGTCTAAGCCAAATCGCGCAATGAATTTTAGCAAGCGAATCATCCGTACAGGATCTTGCTTAAAACGGACAAAGGATTGTCCGATTGTGCGGAGGAAACGTTTTTTTATGTCGGGATAGCCTTCGACAAAATCGATGACATGCTCTTTTTCGCTATCGTAAAAGAGGCCGTTGATTGTGAAGTCGCGGCGCAGCACATCTTCTTCAGGAGTGCCGAAAATATTGTCGCGGACAATGAGTGATTCGTTTTCTGTGTCGCCAGCGCGAAAAGTGGCCACTTCAATGATTTTGCGGCCAAAGCGCACATGAGCTAAACGAAAGCGACGTCCAATAAGAAGGCAGTTGCGAAAGATTTTTTTAACCTCCTCCGGCTTTGCGGAAGTCGAAATGTCGTAATCTTTGGGTTTGATTCCAAGTAGGAGGTCTCGTACGCCACCGCCAACAAGGTAGGCCTCGTGTCCGGCAAGTCGCAATTTGTCAAGTACGTAGAGAGCGTGGGCGTCGATGTCGTCGACATTGATGCCATGCTCCTCTTTTGAATAAGTTTTCGGATCCATGAAGATTTCAGCATACCAGATAGGAGAGTTCTCGAGAAGAGGGGGGCACTTTAATCATCGTACAATCTGGATAGAATATAAAGATTATACAAAAGTTGTGATAAATTCGTAAAAATTATAAAGTCTTGAACCAAGGTGAACTAAAAATTTTATGAGGGGGTTAGAATGAGCATTCAAAGCGTTCTAAATAGTTTTGAAATTGTCAGGCATGAGATGGATAAGGTTGTGTCGGGTATAGAAACCGGACATAAGGCGGTGGAGGCTGCTAGAGAATTTAACGGTGAGTTAAATCAATATAATTATTCCACTTCACAAGCTAGAAGCGTAGGAGATCTTTCCAATCCAATTGGGGGTAGCGATAGTTTGCTTCCAGTTGCGCGTGTATCATTAGAATACTTGAGCAATGCTTCGCTTGAAAATAATCGGCAACTCTTACAAGAACTTAGCAAAACAACAAGAATCTTCTTTGAACATGTAATTTATCAGTGTGCGCGCAGTAATTACACTATAGGTTTTCTTACCCGTTCTGATTTTATTTATAATAAAATGAGTATATCCGAAGGCCTCGAAACAGTTCTAACAAATGTCGCCGCGGAAGAAGTGGTAACTGATTTTGAAATACGAAGTTGTAAGGCAATGCTCAGCAATTTGCCAAGTCTACAAAAATGTATTAAGGATGCAATTAGCAAGAATGGGGGAGATTTTGTAACAGCTGTTGGAAGTACAGCTTGTTCATTTGGGATTGCTGGAGGATACGTACCTTACGTTAACCCAACCCCAATAGTTCTTGTGCTTTGTAAATTTGTATACGATTTGTACAAGAAATGGCCGGAACATTGGTATGCGAAAGTTCATGCTTTTAAGTTGCTTGGTTTAGAAAAAGAACTGCTGGAAGAGGAAAATTCTCTGCAAAGAGTGTGTGGTCAAAGTAGCGTTGAGAGTGTGCTTATAGAGTCAGCAAGGGACCCAAATATAGCTTTTTATATCTGCCAACTGTTCAACGATGTGATTATGAATCCGCAAACATCATGTGAAAAAAAGAAAAAGTTTTTTAAAGAAGGAAAGGTTAATATCCTCACATTTGCTAGAACTCGGGAAAGACATTGGACTATTACGGAAAAGACAGCAGGAGCCGTCAAAACACTTAGCGATAAATTTTGGAGAGTAAGCTATTTCGCGTTTTGCTGCTTTGAGGAATATATTGATCAATATGAACGTAGTGGAGGTGAATCCAACAAGTTTATCAAAGACCACGAGTTTCAAAATGTAGTTCTTGCTCGGGTAAAATCATCGGGAAAAAAAATTATTTCCCAAAAAGCTGATGAAGTTCTCAAGAAGTTACTCAATTTAGACCCCGGTCAGGTAGTTGCGGTAACGGGAAAAAGACTTCAAAACCTTGAGGAAAAGATAATTAGAATACTAGCAGAGTCTCCTCAGCTAGAACCGGCAGAACTGAGAGAAAAGATAAGTCAACTCCAGGAATACATTGAAGATGGCTGCCCTGCTGCCCATTCTGCTGATGGAGCGGAAACTAGTAAGGGTGAATGTATCGAGGAGTTAAATCGATTGCAAGAGGCGTACGACAAAGCTCTTTTAGCAGAAGAGGAGCGTATAGAAGAGAAAGAACAAATTAATTTCTATAAACAAATCATTGCTTATCAAAAAAATCTAGAAGAACCAAAAGAGAGAAGTGCAGCAATTGAGCAAATCTTTAGCTACGGGGTAGAAAATGGTTAATCCAGTCAATCAGGTTAGGAAAGTAGATGAAAGTTTTCCAAAGGTAAATTCATCAAAAATTGGGCTTAATGATTCGGCTAATGAAGATTTTCTTCAGAAAATTAGGCTTCGCGTTAAAGCGGTTGTGCAAATAGTTAAAAAGGACACAAAAGAAGAAGTAGGAACAGGATGTTTTATAGGAGGCAACCTCATTATTACATGCAACCACGTAGTGAAAGACAAAAATAGTGCAAAAGAATTGATTCCAAGGTTTTGGTACGTCATATCTAAGTCTGTTCAGAAGACAATATGTAGTATGGAGGAAATGGAGTTTACTCCCGAAGAGTATTTTATCCATAGTCCACAGAAACTAGGTGATAAAGAACGACC
>JAJFMI010000125.1 GCA_021772235.1 Chlamydiota bacterium | reverse complement strand
AGTTTTTCGCTGAAATAATGCCTTTAGTAGCTGCTGCTGATAGAAGTACACTTTTGTTTCTAGAAGGAATCCCTGGCGAACCAATTTTAATTACAGCATCACCGATTTGCATTTTTTCGGAATCCCCCCATTGAATGGGAGAAAGCTCTGCGCAATCTATTTTCAGGACCGCGATGTCGGTTAAGGGGTCTTTACCGATGCAATAAGCTTCTTGAACCTCTCCATTAGGTAGATATACAAATATTTGCGTAGCTCCTCTTACGACGTGCTCATTAGTTACAAGATGTCCATCAGATGAGATGACAAATCCTGATCCACCTCCATACAAGATATCGGAAGAACAACAGGTACTTCTTTCGTACGTTGTTTGGACTGTTACTAGAGATTCTTTCACAGTTTCAATGATACTTTGTTGGGAAGCTTCTCCAAAAAGAGTAGGTGTTTGTACAAGTGTAAAAAAGGCAAAAATTGGGAGATAAAATCTTTTCAAATCGGATCCTTGAGGTTTAAGCTTGTTGTCTGCTCTTTTGTTAGCAGCTCTTTAGCTGCAAAACTAGTATAAACAGCATTCTCTTTTTTTGTTAAGAGGTGTTCTTTGGCTGCGCGGGCGATCTCTTTAATATTTGCGGAGAGTATGCGATCACGCCACTCTTGGCGGCGCGTAGGTGTTTTCCCTTCGCGGAGGGCAAAGTATTCCGCGCTCGCACGTGAGCTTGGGGTGATGGGCGTATCCAAATTCTGTAAAAGCAGCAGTTTTGCTTCTTCTAAATCATTCTCGTTAAAATGCCCTTTAGCAATCTCTTCAATAGATTTATTAAAGGCCTTGAGGGTGTTTTGTAGATGAGGATCGCGATAGCCAAAGCAGGTAAAGTGTCCGGTGAGGGGATTATATCCGGCACCAGATCCATAGGCGCCGCCTTGTTCGCGAATTGTTTTGTGTAGAGTTTTATTTTCCATCAGTTTTGGTATTAGCAAAAGTAGAGGCGCATCAGGATTTGTCGTGGTGATGGTGCGAAAGCCCCACCCGGTAAAGGCAACAGGGGAGGCAATCGCTCTTCCTTGCGAGGTAATATCTAAAAGTTCATTCTCTGTTTCCCATGAGGCAAAAGATTGTGCAGCTACATTTCCTAAACCACAAAATTCCTTCTCTTTTAGTTTTGTAAAGTCCTGCTCATCGCAGCTCAATATGAGATGGGGATTGTGAAAGTGGAAAACGCGGCTTTTCAATTCTTGCAATTTGGTGAGTAAATTCTCTGCTTTCGCATCAAAGTTTGTCGCGAGGCTTTCAATAAATTGGTAAAAATGGAGGCCAAAGCTTTTTTCCTTAATGCTGCCAGAAGGGGAGCAGCCGGCAGTTGCAAGTGAGAGCGCGTAATTTAGGGGGCTGCTCTGCACTTTGCTTTGCAAACCTGTGTACATCTGCATCACAAGTTCTTTGATCCGCTCTTTCTCATCGAAACGTACTTCTCGAGCTGTTTCAAGCATGAGTTGAAGCATTTTTTCGCTATTGCGCGAGAGCGCTTTTGACGAGAGTGAAAAGCTCGGACGCATTAAGCTGGGAGCATCGAACTGAACATTCAATGAGCTTGCTGCCCAGACCCCGCCTGTGACACTTTCGTGCAGCTGCAAATTTTGCGAGAAGTCGCGATTTCCACAGCCGAGTTCGGTAAGAATTTTGGTGAAGAGAGTAAAATAGGGGAGTTCTTCACTTGTTAAGGCGGGCGTATCAAAAACCAGTTGCGCGTAAACTAAACCGTTTGTGAAGCACTCATGGGAATAAACCGTTAACTCTCCACATTTTTCTTCTTTTAAAGGGAAGCTGCGTGCTTTTGGATCGACATCTTTTAAATCCACCTTTGGTAGGCAGTTGATATCCTGATCTTCTTGCTTTTCTTGCAGTTCCTGCAGCGCTTTTGCTTGCGCGCGAATCTGCTCTTTCTGCTCGTCAGTTAACTGTTTCTCAATGACTTTGAGGCGCGCTTTTTCTTCCATTTCTTCTTGTTCACCCCGTTTTGGATCGGGCTCCATCACAAGCTGAACAAAGTGTCGATTATCAAGGAAGTATTTTCGCAATAATCCTGTTAAATAATTGGGGTCTTTTAGCTTCTCCTCAATCTGATCAAAGAGTGTATGAAGTTGCAAGCCACGCAGTGGATCAATGCCGTGCTGTTTTAATAATCCCGCGCGGAAGAAAAGTGTCAAACCAAACGGTGTCGAGCCGCCCGAAATTTCCAAACGCTCCATTTCAAGTTGATGCAAAGAAGAAGCGATCAATTCGGGATCGATGCCCTCGTTTGCAATCTCTTCTAAACTCTTACGCACAAAGCCTTCGATTTTTTCTGCATCTTCGCTTTTCACGCCGCGACAGAAAAGTAGGTAGGGCACTTCATGCATTTCTGAATCCATAAATCCGTCCGCATGCGTGCATAAACCGGAGCCGAGCAGACGTCTTTTAAGAGGGGAGGCATCCGTATCCATCAAGGTCGATTCCAATAGACTCAAACCGAGGATATCTTCCTGTTCCTGGATCCGTGCTGTCAGCCATCCCAGAGCAACAAATGTTTTCCCCTCCAAATCGCTCTCACTTGTGGGATAGGTATCTTTCAGACGGATCTCTTCAGAAAAACGTCTCTGGAATGCAATTGGGGAAAGTGGTGGTTTTAACTCCGCGCTATGTAGAACGTTCTTCTCAAGATAATCGAGATGTCCTTCTAACGGCAGGTTGCCATAAAAATAAAAGAGACAGCGGCTTGGGTGGTAAAAAGTTTTATGAAATGCGAGAAACTCATCGTAGCTCAAGTTGGGAATATCGCTTGGCTCGCCGCCTGAATTAAACGCGTATGGAGTATCAGAAAGGAGCATCTCATTGACTTTGTGCCAAACGCGCGATTCGGGAGAGGCTACAGCGCCCTTCATCTCATTAAAGACAATGCCCTTGTAAACAAGCCTCTCTTCATCAAAATCATAACGATGGCCTTCTTGGCGAAAGCTCAACTCCTTTAGCTCTGGAAAAAAGACTGCATCGAGATAGACCCCAAGCAAGTTATAGAAGTCTTTCTTTACCTGCGTGGCACAGGGATAACAAGTCATATCTTGACCTGTGAGCGCATTCATGTAGGTATTGAGACTGCGCCGATTCATGGAGAAAAAAGGATCTTTGACCGGGTATTTTTTTGATCCACAAAGCACTGTATGCTCTAAAATGTGCGGGGCGCCATTGGAGCTTTCTGGAAGTGTTTGAAAAGATAAGCAGAAAACATTTTCCTGATCATCATTGGCAATGTGCAACACTTTTGCGCCACTTGGTCTGTGTGTCAACTCGATTAGCGTCGCATTTAATTCTTGAATCGGCTCACTTCGTGTACAAACAAAATTGCCATGAGATTGTGCTTCTTTCATAAGTCACAAGTATACGGTACAAGTGTTTCCTTGACGAGGGAATTTCTTATCCATTATAACGTCTAGCATGAATAGATGGATTGCATGCTTTTTTCTCGTGATTTGCTCAACAGCTCACCCCTACTTTTTTGATGACTGTGAGGAGTGTGACGATGACGAGGTAGGGTATTTTCTAAGTGAGAAGTTGGAGAAAAAAATTCATCCGATTCTTTCGTATGTCAAAGGAATGAGAAACCATCTATTATTTGGATACACATCAACAGAGATAACGGGAAAATTATCTAATAGATTTCGTTTCAATGATTCTTCTAAATTGACTTTTTTCCATATTGATAAATGGCATGAAATAGATACTGATCGGGCTTTGTCTTGGGATGGTTCAAGTAGTATCATTGCACCTCCAGGTATTGTATGGACGCAATTTGACGAATTTTCTCTCAATAGAAAAACAGATAAGAATAATCATCGCTACCCTTTTGTAGAGATTGGAGGTCTGCAAAAATTATTCCATCAGCTTGATCGCGATATGCACTTTGGAATAGATTCTGTACCCCTTACAAAAGTGGAGATAGAAGGGCAAAAGAAAATACACAAAATCAGTGAGAATATTGCATCTTGTCAACGGGCTAGTCTAAATAAAGATCCGGAAGATGTTACTGATTATTCTGAGGAGATTGCTAGATTACAACTTGAGCTAAAACAAGAAGAGACGCGTGTTAAAAAAGCGCGTGAGAAAAGAGAAGCTGAGCCTGGAAGAAGAAGGCTCGTCTTGCAAAATTTGAAGAAATATATAGATGAGAAGCAGGGAGAAATGCTGCATGAAATCAAAGTCTGTCTTGATGATTGTTTGAAATATCACGACAATCCTAGCTCGTACTTTGATCTCTCCGTATTCTATTTTTCTGAAGGCGATTGCATGCGAGCAATTGAAGCTATACAAACATTATCGGAAAAAATTGATATTGAAAGTTTGGAGGCGAAACTTGCGTCAGAGATCTATCAGGCTCAAGGCGAGGCAGAGTCAGAAGTGGGTCTCTACGAGCAGGCAATTGTCAGTTTGGGCCTGGCTCTGCAAAAGGACCCATCTAACAAAAACTTGTACCTGGAAAGAGCAATAAATTATTTCGAGGCAGGAAAGTTTGATGAAGCGATAGCAGATTATCTTGAAGCAGGAAAACCGCGTAAAACTCCAGAGTTATCTAGCCAACAAGTGATGGAATTTTCAGCAGGACTCTGTTTGGGCCTTGCGAAAGGTGGAGGACAAGCTGTTGTAGAATTCGTACCAGGAGTGCTCTCATTAGTTACAGGCCTTAGTCATTTTACTTGGGAGCTTGCCACTCACCCTGTTGATACATCTAAGGATTTAGTTCACACAACAATGGAAATTGCGCAATTCCTACAATCTAATGATGGTCTTGAGATTCTTTGCGCTATTGTTCCCGAAGTCGATAGCCTTGTGAAAGGAGGAAATCGTTTATCTCAATTAGAGCAGGGCGAACTTGTTGGTCAGATGATTGGCAGATATGGCACAGACTTTCTTCTTTTTGCTGGTACAACAAAAGCGCTTAAATATTGTCGTGATTTACGCCGTGCCAATACCCTGCTTGCCATTGAAAAATCCGCAAAATCCCTTAACAAACGCAAATACTTTGAGTCCATTTGGAAGGAGCGCACTGCTCTTGCAAAGCAGATACGTAAATCAAAAGGCGACGTTGGCAAAGAGCTCTTTAGAGCTTTTCGTAATGATCACCTTACAGAGCGGGAAGTGCGTGTCTTGCTTCATAATGCTGGGATGAAAACATTTTCCAGACCAAAAAACATTCCTCAAAACTGGAAAGTTGCTCTTTCACAGAAAAAAGGAGGAATGTTGTACATGAAAGATGAGTTTAACTCTGTTAGGGTTATGCGAGGAGATAAAAAAGCGCGTTATTTATCTCAAAGAACCCCGTATGTAAAACAAATGAAAAATGGTAAATATCTTGATAAGAATGGGGTTGTTGTTCCAAAAAGCTCTGCAGAAGCACACATTCCTATTAAAGAATTTAAGTTTCACAAATAAAATGGAAGAAATACTAAAAAAACGAGCTTTATTCAATCTTCTTACAGATGTAAAGGTTGTTTCTGACTTGAAGTATCAAAAAGACGTCTGGTACTCAGATAACAAAGAGTATTGGGGTAATTTTGATGAATTAATATGTACTTTTTTTGAGATGTATGAAATAAAAGAGCTTCATAAA
>JAJFMI010000124.1 GCA_021772235.1 Chlamydiota bacterium | reverse complement strand
AATATTTCTTTCTAATCTCATGCTGCGATTCCGATGAGGCGAGGCGCACTTTTTCTTGATCGGAACGATCTGGCGGAGGGATTGGGGGGATAGGGCCACTCATATGATTCAATCTAAGTAAATTCAAATTATAATTCTATCGTTTGAGGCTCTATACATTGACTTTTGCCCTATTTTAGGGTATCATGACCGGATTAAAGAGATTGTACATCCACTGTGAATTTATTAAATTTTTTTAAACCTGCCCCTCATATTGATGAGATTCCTGATCCGAGTGAGGTTAAGCAGAAGTATCGCTATTGGCGATGGCGCACATTCGTTGGGATGTATATTGGCTATATTTTTTACTACTTTACGCGTAAAAGTCTGATTATTGCGATGCCAGTGATGATTCAAGATCTAGGATTTACGAAGGTTCAGCTAGGGATTTTAGGTAGTGTTCTCTATATGAGTTATGGGATGAGCAAATTTGTTAGTGGGGTTGCCGCTGACCGCTCAAATCCTCGCTATTTCATGGGCTTTGGCTTGATATTAACGGGGATATGCAATATATTTTTTGGATTCTCCTCCTCGCTCATGCTTTTCACAGTTTTCTGGGGTTTAAATGGCTGGTTCCAGGGTTGGGGGTGGCCGCCTTGTGCGCGCTTGCTTACACACTGGTATTCGCAAAATGAACGCGGTTCTTGGTGGGGTACGTGGAATACTTCACATAATATTGGCGGCTTAGCGATCGCATTTGTTGGCGCAATGGTTGCAACGCATTTTGGTTGGCGTGCTGCGATGCTTGTTCCAGGGGTTCTTTGTGTAGGTGTGGGGATTTTTCTTATTGCTTGTTTGCGCGATACGCCGCAATCTCTTGGGTTACCTCCGATTGAAAAGTTTCGTAATGATGAGACGGAATTGGCAGGAACAGAAGAGAAAAAAGATCTCTCTGTTAAGGAAATTCTTTTTGAGTATGTGCTGAAAAATCGATTCATTTGGATATTAGCTATCGCTTATTTCTTCGTTTATGTTGTGCGCACTGCTGTCAATGATTGGACGACAGTTTATTTATGCGAGGCAAAAAACTATTCGATTATTACAGCGGGTTCCTGTGTGGGTATGTTTGAAATTGGCGGAATTTTTGGCTCACTCGCATCCGGTGCAATGTCTGACCGTATTTTTAAGGGGAGGCGTGGTCCTGTAAATGTCATCTTTGCTGCGGGTGTTTTTGGAGCATTCTTACTGCTTTGGTTTTTCCCGGGTGTGCATCACGTATTGCACATGGGGATTCTCTTTCTTATGGGCTTTTTTGTTTTCGGTCCACAAATGCTTATTGGCATGCATGCAGCAGAACTTTCTCATAAAAAAGCGGCAGGGACGGCGACAGGATTTTGTGGCTGGTTTGCCTACTTTGGCGCAGCAGCAGCTTGCGTGCCAATCGGTATGATCATCGATTCTTACAGTTGGACGGGTTATCTTTTTGTGATCGGTGTTTGCTCTATTAGCGCGCTTCTTCTCCTGCTTCCGCTCTGGTCTGCAACAGGCAAAAAACCCGTTGCTGTTGAAGCGTAATTTCTATTGGCGTAAGATAGTTTTTTATGTCCTATGTTCCTCTTCACACACATTCGCAATATTCTATTCTAGATTCCAGCGCTTCCGTTAAGGAATTAGCAAAACGCGCCAAGGAGCTTGGTATGCCGGCTGTAGCATTGACCGATAAGGGCAATATGTTCGGTGCCGTGGAATTTTTCAAAGCGTGCAAAGGAGAAGGAATTCAACCGATCATCGGTTTAGAAATCGCTTTGGCGCCGCGCTCGCGCGAAGAAAAAAAACGTATGCCAGGCGAAGCGTCGGGTTATCCAGTTGTACTTCTTGCAAAAAATAAAATTGGCTACAAAAACCTTTGCAAATTGAGCTCTATCGGCTATCTCGAAGGCTTTTACTACACGCCCCGTATTGATTGGGAAACGCTTGCTGCAAATCATGAAGGGTTAATTTGCCTTTCGGGCCCAATTTATGGAAAAATTGCTTCGCTGATTTTACAGGAAAAGGAAGAAGAAATTCGCCCTTTCATTGATCTTTTTGGGGAAGATTTTTATTTCGAATTGCAGCGCCATCAGATGGAGGATACGAGTGCTCTAGAAGATGAGGGCTGGCTCATGCGCGCTTATCGCGATTACATGGAGCGGCAGAAAACTTTAGAGGCGCGGATATTACACCTTTCCAAAGAGTGGAACGTGCCGATTGTTGCCACAAATGGTTCGCACTACATCAATCGCGATGATTGGAAAGCGCATGAGATTTTAAAAAATGTGCAGTCGGGTGAGCCGTGCGAAATTTGGGAAAAAGATGCGCTAGGACGTAACAGACGACGCATTCCCAACCCAAAGCGTAAAGTAGCACCTACACATGAGTTGGATTTTAAGTCGCCTGAGGAGATGGCAAAGCGCTTTTCTGATCTGCCGGAGGCGATTGCCAACTCGCAAAAAATTGCTGAACTTTGCAATTTTGAGATGGATTTTGATGCACGTTTTTATCCTGTTTTTGTTCCGCCGGAACTGGAAGGGAAAGAGATAAGCGATGAGGTGCGTAAAAAAGCATCAGAAGATTACTTACGCAAGTTGTGCGATGAGGGGATTCCCCGACGCTACAATGAAGCACGTCTTGCAAAAGTGGGAGAAAAATACCCCGATCGCAATCCGATGGATGTGGTACGCGATCGTCTGAATTATGAGCTCGAGATCATTATTTCCAAAGGCATGTGCGATTATCTTCTCATTGTCTTCGACTTTATTCATTGGGCAAAATCGCAAGAAATTCCTGTCGGCCCTGGCAGGGGATCAGGGGCGGGTTCGATTATTCTCTATCTTATCGGCATCACAGATATTGAGCCGCTGCGCTTCAATCTCTTCTTCGAACGATTCATCAATCCAGAACGCCTCTCCTATCCCGATATCGACGTCGACATCTGCATGGACCGCCGCTCCGAAGTGATCGACTATACGATCAAAAAATATGGTAAGGAAAAAGTCGCGCAGATCATTACCTTTGGCACGATGAAAGCGAAAATGGCGATCAAAGACGTTGGTCGCGTGCTCAGTGTGCCGCTTTCAAAAGTGAATGAAATTGCCAAACTCATCCCTGAAGATCCAGGTATGACTTTGACGCGCGCTTTAGAAATTGACGCTGACTTGCGCAACATGCGCGATACCGATGAAGAGACAAAACGCATTCTTGATTTAAGCTTAAAGCTCGAAGGCTCCATTCGCAATACTGGTATTCACGCAGCTGGTCTCATTATTTGCGGAGATCCGTTGACCGATCACATTCCAGTTTGCACAGCAAAAGATGCCGATATGGTGGCGACACAATATTCGATGAAGCCTGTTGAAGCGGTCGGTATGTTGAAAATCGACTTTTTGGGCTTAAAAACATTGACCTCGATTCAGAAAGCGGTCGATGCAATTGAAGCGACAACGGGTAAGAAAATCGACTGGGTCGATCTGCCTCTTGATGATGAAAACGCCTTTTCCCTTCTCAACAAAGGGAAGACAATGGGCCTTTTCCAGTTGGAATCAGGCGGCATGCAGGACCTTGCTAAAAACCTGCATATCGATAAGTTTGAAGAGATCATCGCCGTTGGCGCGCTCTATCGTCCCGGACCGATGGAGATGATTCCCTCATTTATTGCGCGTAAACATAAGCGCGAACCGATTGAGTATGACCATCCTTGGATGGAAGATATCTTGAAAGAGACCTATGGCATTATGGTCTACCAAGAGCAAGTCATGCAAATTGCGCAATTTTTGGCTGGCTACAGCTTGGGCGAAGGGGATCTTTTGCGTCGCGCAATGGGGAAAAAAGATCACGCCGAAATGCAGCGCCAGAAAGAGAAGTTCCAAGATGGCGCCGTGGAAAAAGGTCTCTCTAAAGAACTTGCCAGCTCGATATTTGAAAAAGTCGAAAAGTTTGCTTCCTACGGTTTTATCAAATCCCATGCGGCAGCCTACGGTTACTTGAG
>JAJFMI010000123.1 GCA_021772235.1 Chlamydiota bacterium | reverse complement strand
TTATTGAAAAACAGCGCCCCGATTGTATTATTTCTGCCATTCTTCTTAGAGAGTTTGGTGTCAAAAAACCCAAAATACATGAGCCAAAAATTACAGGAATGGAAGAGGTGCCGCACCACGCTAGTTTGCTGCCCTACTTTTTTCGCAAGGAGCTTTTCAATAAGGTCGGCCGCCTCAGTCCACATTTTATCTATCAGGGGAATTATGACTTTCTCTGCCGTCTCTCTCAAAAATCTGGTCTAACAAAGACGCACTTGCACCGCGTCATAACGGACTATGAGTTGAGTAAGTTTTCGCCCAAATCTGCTATTGAAGAGGCGATCGAAAGACTCCAGGTCATCTACAAGCATTTTGGTTTTGGGCGCGCGATGATTTGGTGGGTGGCGCAGAATCATATTCAATTTTTCAAATGGTGGTGGCGCAGCGTCAAAGAAGCTCTCGGCAAAAGCTAAAGCTTTTTTTTCGGGCTGTTCTCGCTTCACACAATCGCATTCCGGCCGCCAAGCCGTGTTATTTACACTGTTCATGGCGGCCGGACCACAATTCTGTTTTGTGAGAACAACCCGTTAGCGCTTCGCGCACCAAGAAGTTATTCCTGTTCCTGGTCTATGTGGGGCGTGGCGTTTTCCGAAATATAGTTGCGCGGCAGTGAATCATGATATTTCTTAAGCGATTTAGGCCATGAGTCGTGAGCGTCCTTTAGGTGAGAGAAGTACTCAATTTCTGTATCAACATCAACTCCAGTTCTCTTATGAAAACAATCGCAAAATGCCATATACAATGATTGAAATGATGGAACCCCATTAACGTGGTTCAGTAGTATGTTATCAGGAAACTTAGCTCGATGAAGGACAACATATTTGCCATGAATAGTTGAATTGCCTGGTGCAAAAATATTTTTTCCACGAATTACTACTTCTTTACCCGACTCAATATGAGTGCCGGAAAGGATGGTAATGTCTTCATCTGGGGCTTTGATGATAATGGCATCTGGGCTAATTAGTGTTCCAGAAATGGTTAGTGCTAATATCGTTGCAAGCATGTTTTGCCCCTCTTATTTTCTGGCGATGGTAATATGTTGGTGAAAATTTTTCAATAGGCTTGAGGGTTTTCTCTCTCTCAGGTACTCTTTGGCTAGTGGATGTTTTGTAAATGCAGATAGCTCTAATATTAACTTTAACTCGTATTGTCCTCAGTCCGATATTTATCGTGCTCTATTTGTTTCACGAGCCGTGGGGCATTAGCCTGCAATGGCTGCCTTTCATCTTGTTGCTTATTTTGGGGATTTCGGAACTGACGGATTTGCTAGATGGATATTTAGCTCGCAAATTGAATCAGGTAACGGAACTCGGAAAGGTGCTGGATCCGATGGCTGATAGCATTACCCGTCTATCGATTTTTTTTGCTTTCACTAAAGGAATTGTCGGTTTGCCGATTGTTCTCGTTCTCGTTTTTTTCTATCGAGATAGTTTCATTAGTACGCTTAGGACGGTTTGCGCTCTAAGGGGTGTAGCGCTTAGTGCACGGATTTCTGGAAAAATTAAGGCGGTTATTCAAGGGCTTACGATGCTGGTGATTTTAGTCGCTATGGCATTTTATGCATTTGATAAGATCACGCTTGTAGATTTCCAAAAACTCAGTTTTTATACGGTACTTATTGCAGCCCTTTACACTCTTGTTTCCGGTGCAGAATATCTATGGGCACACAAGAATGTTATTAAGAAAGCGTGGTCCGGTACTCTGTAAGATAGCGCTTTGCCGAGGCTGTCCAGGAAAAATCGGATTCTAAAGCATTTTTTTGCAAGATTTCCCATTTGCTGTTGCTGCAGGTAAAAGCGCGGTCAAGGGCTCTTGTGAGTTCGACGGCGTCGGGCTTTTCAAATACAAACCCATTTATCTTTTCAAAGACTGTATCAGCAAGGCCTCCGGTTTTGCGTACCAGTGGAAGTGTGCCATAGCGCATTGCAAGCATTTGTGTGAGGCCGCATGGTTCAAAAATAGAGGGGATCAGGATTAAGCTTGATGAAGCGTAAAGCATGTGGCCTAGAGCGTGATCAAATTCAAAGTGAAAGTGTACATTAGGATTGTTTGCGTACTCTTTTTGCAGAGTTGAGAATTCTTTTTCCATTTCCGCTGTAGATGGCGTGCCAAGAAGGATAAATTGGTGTCCTTTTTCAAGTGTATGGTGGAGGCCTGCACGAATAAGGGTGGGTCCTTTTTGTGGGTCGAGGCGCGTGATAGCGGCAACAAGCTTTCCTTTAGGAGGTGCCATTTGCAACTTTTTTTGCAAAGCGATGCGGTTTTGCATTTTTGCCTGCGCAACATTTGGCGGAAAATGCACAAGGAGATTGGGATCAATTTTGGGATCCCACCAATCGGTATCAATGCCATTTAGAATGCCGGTGACACCTTTTTTCTTTAGTACGGCTTGGAGGTTGCAGCCTTTTTGCGTGCTAAGAATTTCTTTGGCGTAGGTGGGAGAGACGGTAGTGACACTGTCGGCGTTTTCAATGCCTGTGCGCAGAAGGTTTGTTTGGTCGGGATTGATCGGATCGGGCAGGCCAATCCCGCCGGCACAGAGCCCCTGATGCTGCATGTTGTGGATTGTGAGAACGGTTTTGTGATCTGTGAGAGTGGCGAGGAGAGAAGTTGGCCAGTCATGGAGGTGGATAATATCGGCTTTTTTGATATAGGAGGCGGCTGCCTTGCAAAAGGCAATGAAGCGCGATGGGTCATCTGGCTCGCCGTAGATGCTTTTTAAAGAAATGTTTTCCATTTCCAAAAAGGTAACAGGCACATGATCGACTTTGCCATGCCATCGACTATCAATTTTTTGAAGGTCCTTTACATGGCTCAAAAGGAGGGTCTCGTACTTCGGAAGAACCACTTCCACCTCGTGGCCCATACGAATCAATTCTTTAGAAAGGCCGTGCACTACGTCAGCCAGGCCACCCACTTTAGCTATGGGATGCATCTCAGATGCGACATGTATCACCTTCATAATTTTAACATATGATAGCTACTTGTATTAAATCCAATAGTTGTCTATATTAGACTCTAAATTGCGGTGGGGTGTAGCCAAGCGGTAAGGCAGCGGTTTTTGGTATCGCCATGCGCAGGTTCGAATCCTGCCACCCCAAATAGTGAACCTGTCCAACTAAACATGTTCTTGTCTTTTTCCACACTTTTGGTTGGATTTTGCGATGTTTTTTCAAACAACTTTTTAAGTTGCTTTCAAAAAGCTCACAAAATCCTCCTCAAAAATGAGAAAAAATTTCAAAAACAGCTTTAGTCGGATAGGTTCATTTTGGAGAGATAGACGTTTAGACCACAGCCCTCCGGGCTTCTATCTCTAAAATTTCTTCTCTCCAAATACAAAGTTAAAAAAAAAGGATGATTCAATGACTGCATTGAAAACTGTTAGCCGTGAAGGCAAAAAACGTAGCGAATTAACGAAAATTCGTCATGAAGGTGATATTCCTGCCGTCTTTTATTCAGCTGGTGAAGAGTGTCACAATTTGCGTGTAAATGGTAGCGAGTTTCGCGCTGCTATGCGTGCCCTAAAGCTCGGGCATCTACCTACAACAATTTTTGAAATTGAAGTAGGGGGGGAAAAAGAGAAGGTGGTTGTACGCGATATCCAGTATAAGCCGACAACTTATGAGATTTTGCACCTCGATTTACACAAGCTTGATGAGAAGAGTCCTGTAGCCATCAAAGTGCCAATTGAGTGCACAGGTGTTGCGGATTCTGTTGGGATTAAACTTGGTGGAGTACTGCGAAAAGTGAAGCGTCATGTAAAAGTGCGCTGCTTGCCAAAAGATTTGCCAAAGCAATTCACAATTGATGTACGTAAAATGGCAATTGGTCATTCAGTGCGTGTGAATCAGTTGGATGTGCCAAAAGGTGTAGACGTGCTTTTGAAAGAGCAAGACGTTTTAGTCGTCATCGCAAAGAAGTAATATGCATCTTATTGTTGGTCTGGGTAACCCGGGCAAACAGTACAAACTCACTCGCCATAATATGGGGTTTGAGGTTGTGCAGGAGCTGGCAGAAAAGCATGGGATGAGTTTTAAGTCCGTGCAGCGTTTTAATGCAGACCTTGCCAAAGGTGAAATGTTTGGCAAAGAGGTATTGATCGCTCTGCCGATGACCTACATGAACTTGTCAGGCAATGCGGTACGCAAGATTCTGGATTATTATAAAATTCCAGTAGAAAAATTGCTCGTTGTTGCCGACGATGTCGCCATAGATTACGGCCGCCTGCGACTGCGAACTCAAGGGAGTAGCGGGGGACAGAAAGGCCTAAAGCATATAGAAGAGCTCCTCTCCACAAAAGAGTACTCCCGATTAAGAGTTGGGATTGGAGATCGTGAGCACGGCGATTTAGCCGACTATGTGCTAGGAAAATTAAACGAGGAAGAGCGAAAGCTTTTGCCTCAGATCGCAAAAGGAGCTGTCGAAGCCATTGAGATTTGGATCGATAAGGGCAATAAAGAGGCCATCCCTTTTGCAAACAGTTACACATTGGAGAATGAATAGATGAAAGATAGAAATCAACTTTACGAGGGCATGTACATCATCAGCTCCTCATTAAGTGAAGATGCGCGAGGCAAAGCCTTAAGTCGCATTACATCATCGATTGAAGAACATGGTGGAAAGATTGAGAAGACCCATGATTGGGGACGTCGCAAGCTTGCCTATTCGATCGATCGCAAAAAAGAGGGGCATTTTTATATCCTCTATTACACACTACCAGCATCTCAAATGAAAGAACTTTGGGAAGAGTACAAACTTAACGAAGATCTATTGCGTTTTATGACAACAACTGCCGAAAGCGTAAGTGAAAAGATCGAATTTAAATCCTTAAACCCGAGTTAAACCTATGTCAACAAAACAAGGATACCCAAGTGGATTTTCACGCAAACGTAAGGGCTGCCCTTTCGTAACAGCTGGAATCAAAGAGATTGATTACAAAGACGTCGAGACTCTTCGAGAGTTTATTACCGAAGGTGGCAAAATTTTGCCCCGTCGCATAACTGGAGTTTCTCACTTTTATCAGAAAAAACTGACCCATGCGATCAAACGCGCACGCTACATGGCACTGCTGCCATTTGCCGACCACGATTAAGAGGAAACCATGAAACATAAACAGAAAGAACTATTATTACTAGAAGATGTTGTTGGTCTTGGTCGCAAAGGTGATCTAGTCTCAGGCATTAAACCAGGTTACGTACGTAATTTCCTTGTACCTCAGCAAAAAGCTGTTGTAGCGGATAAGCGTACAATCCGTATGCAAGAGCAACTAAAGAAAGAGCGTGACGCGCAAGCTGCTTCAGATCGTAAAGCATCGGAAGCTGTGAAAGCATCAATCAATGGTAAATCTTTTGAAGTTACTGTTAAAGTTGATGCGGACGGCCATCTTTATGGCTCTGTTTCTACAGCTGACATCCAAGCAATTCTTGAGAAAGAGGGTGTTAAACTTGAGAAGCATATGATTCGTATTGGCGGAGCGATTAAGAAACTTGGCACCCACGTAATTCCTTTGAAATTGAAAGAGGATGTGGAAGCGGAAGTAACATTAAAAGTCCTACCGGATCATCCTATTGAAGAAAAAAAGAACGATGAGAAGAAGGATGCAGAGGAAAAGCCTAGCGAAGGTTAATCTCTTTTTCCGCGGACTTTCTAAGCGCTCGGATGGCTATCATGAGATCTTTACCCTGATGTGCAAGGTACCCCACCTTGCAGATCTGATCTCAGTAAGTCTCTCCGAGCGCGATTTTTTTTCCTGCAACAAATCCAATCTCTTAAAAGACAATCTCGTAACAAAATCTCTTGACCTCTTCCGTAAAGAAACCGGTCTCAACTTTTCCGCCAATATTCATCTAGAAAAAACGATTCCCGTACAAGCGGGCCTTGGTGGAGGCAGCTCTAATGCGGCAACAGTACTTACTCTCTTAAACGAATTGCAGGGCAGCCCCCTTTCTAAACAAGACCTCATGCAACTAGGCAGCAAACTCGGAAGCGACATTCCCTTTTTTTTCTGTAAACACGCCGCTGTTGTTTCAGGCACCGGAGAAAAAATTCAGGAAATCGTCATTCCTAATTATCAGATTGAAATTCATAAACCCGATTTTGGACTTTGCACAAAAGAGGTTTATACAAACACCACGCCACAAGCAAAACCCGACCCAGAAACCCTTCTCAACTCCTTTTTGCAGGGTACTCCCATTCCACACAATGATTTAGAAGCAGCTGCCTACAAACTGCGTCCAGAACTTTTGCAGTTTCGTAAAAAACTAAAAAAGAGTTACAATTTTGTATCAATGACGGGGAGTGGAAGTGCCCACTTTGTTTTATGCAAGAAATTCGCTACCATAACAGACTTTTTGTAGGAGAAGGAGACTTCTCTTTTACTTGTGGATATATAGAAAAACACCCTGAAATTGCCTCTTTTATTACAGCGACTGAAATATATGATGAGACTGAACTCAATCGAAGGAACCTGAAAGGGAGAGTCCAAGCTCTTAGTAATCAAGGTGTGAAAGTTTTTCTAGAAGTTGATGCGACCAAGTTGCACGAGATTTTTCGAAATGAATTTTTTGAACGCATACACTGGAATCTTCCGTGGGATGGGAATCCCTATCACTTCCAAACACTTCCTAATGTTATGCGTAAATTTTTTCTCTCATGCTCTCATTTGCAAAGGGATGGGGACCGTGTTCATGTAACGATTCCCCAGCCGTCTCGAAGTGGTATTTGGAAATACCAGCAAGGCTACATTATAGGGATTGTGGAAGCTTCAGTAGTTGCAGGCTATATCCTAGTCAGCAAACGTTTTATGAAAGAGGATGGATACGAAGGGAGGTATCCATTTTACGAAACATCCCATAGCTATCGTAATGAAGTTGTAGAGAGTGCAGAAGAGCGCTCTTTTGAGTTTATCTTCCAAAAGCATTTTAACTGGACGGGAACTTTCGATTTGCACCAGGCAAAATTAGCTTATAGAGAAGTTGAAGCAAAAATCAAAACGACACTCTTTCACGCTGATGAGGAGTGCTGGAAAGAGGGGTGCTATTTCGATATTCGGACGGATTCAGATTCTTCTGAAGGCTACAGTGAAGCGGAAGAGTGTGATAGATCTTCTGAATACTATGAGGAGGCGAATTCTTTTTCTGAAGGCTTTAGTGAAAGTGAGGGTTATACAGGCTCTTTTGATTATTCAGACGAAGAGATTTTTGAATAGCTTAACAAATTGAGAAAAAACCGTGACTCTGTCATTCTGTGTGGAAAGGACTACGCATGCAGAAAAAGATATTCGACGATCAACTGATTGTCATTACCGGCGCCGCCGGATTCATTGGATCGGGAGTGATCCGTCATTTAAATGATCAAGGTTTTAGCAACCTGCTACTTGTAGATGATTTTGGTGAAAGCGAGAAGTGGAAAAACCTATATGGGAAAAAATACACCGAGATTGTTTCACGTTATGAAATTTTCGACTGGTTAAAAGGGCGCGAGCGCGAAGTGGAAGCGTTTATCCATCTTGGCGCCTGTTCAGATACAACAGAAACTGATGGCGATTACATAATGGAAAACAACTATCGTTTTTCTATAAAGCTTGCTGAGTATGCCCTACAGCATGAACATCGTTTTATCTACGCTTCTTCTGCAGCAACATACGGGGACGGGACACAAGGATTTGTCGACAACCACGATAAACTTGATGAACTCAAACCCCTTAATCTTTACGGCTATTCCAAACACGCTTTTGATCTTTGGATCAAACAACATGGCGCACTTGACCAAGTAGTTGGACTGAAATATTTTAACGTCTTTGGACCAAACGAAGCGCACAAAGAACGCATGGCTTCAATGGTTTACCATATGACAAAACCTGCGCAGGAAACTGGAAAAGTCAAACTCTTTAAATCTTCCGACCCAAAAAACTTCGGTGATGGCGAGCAGTGCCGCGACTTCATCTACGTAAAAGATGCTGCCGCAATTACCTGCAGCTTTTTACAAAACACCATTGGTGGGATATTCAACGTTGGTCGTGGCGAGCCAGTAACATGGAACGCACTTGCAAAAGCGATCTTTAAGGGGCTAGGAAAAGAAGCTCATATTGAATACATAGATATGCCAGAAGATTTGCTAGGCAAGTACCAGAATTTCACACAAGCTGATCTGAAAAAGTACAAAAAGGCCTTTGCAGATGAAAAGATCAAACCGCACAAGTGCCAAAGCATTGAAGATTCCGTAGCGGACTACGTGCAAAACTACCTTCTCACAGGAGAGAAATGGTAAAAAAGCTCTTCACCGCTTTTTCTAAGTTGGAAGAAATTGACATACTTGTCATTGGCGATTTGATGCTTGATATCTATACGACGGGAAAAGTCGGCCGTATTTCGCCTGAAGCGCCTGTACCCGTTTTGCATGCAAAAAATGAGCACGCCCTTCCCGGAGGAGCGGGAAACGTTATGCTCGGCCTCATTGCTTTGGGCGCGAAAGTACACGCTATGGGACGCATAGGAAATGATCCTGCTGGAATAAACCTCCTTTCGCTTCTTGATCAGCAAAACATACATACCGCAGGAATTCTCACCCAAAAAAATTACCGCACACCAGAAAAACGCCGTATCATCGCTGACAACCACCATCTTTTGCGCATCGACCATGAAGAAATTACCCCGCCTACACAAGAGCTAGAAGAACAAATCGCGCAAACTTTTTCTAAACTGCTCTCGGAAGTTTCTGTTGTTGCGATATCTGACTATGGCAAAGGCTTTCTCACACCTAAACTCTTGCAAATTCTCATAACCACAGCGAGTAAAGTAAACATCCCCACACTTATCGATCCCAAAGGCGTAGACTTTTCCAAGTACGCTGGGGCAACTCTTGTAAAACCCAACTGCAAAGAAGCTTACTTAGCAGCAAATCTTGCGCAAGAAGAAACACTCTCACAAGTCTCCGAAGCGATCTTTTCTGCAACAGACATTGAAAATCTCCTCATTACCCGCTCCGAAGCGGGGATGAGTCTCTTTACAAAAACCACC
This sequence comes from Chlamydiota bacterium, assembly GCA_021772235.1. Taxonomy (GTDB): domain Bacteria; phylum Chlamydiota; class Chlamydiia; order Chlamydiales; family JAJFMI01; genus Algichlamydia. The sequence continues at coordinate 143 of JAJFMI010000123.1, read as the reverse complement.
CGCCAAGATTTTGCTACACAAGCAAAAGAGATCAAAGACGTCACAGGAGCCGGCGATACCGTACTTGCCACAATCGCTATGGGCGTTGGCAGCAAACTCCCGCTGCCAGAAACCTGCCAACTCGCCAACCACGCCGCATCAGT
>JAJFMI010000122.1 GCA_021772235.1 Chlamydiota bacterium | reverse complement strand
GGGATCAGCTCACATTTCTTGGTGATAATAGCTTCCCCGCGGGACGTTTTATTGATATTCGTGAGAAAGGTCTCGGCACAATCCACTTTGAATGGACAAAGCACAAAATGCGCCGAATGATCTTTGAGAGCGAGTGTGAAGGGGAAATCAAACTGCATTTTCCTAAGTCGCTTGTATCGTGTCGGTTACGTCACAACGTAAAAGAAAAAGGCAAAATCTTTCAATTCAAGCCCCTTTTTGTTCAAAAAGGGCAGAAAATCTATCTTGATCAATTTCAGAAGTAATTGACAGTCAGTAATATAAATTATTATATATTAATATATTAATTACTTGTTATAATTAAGTTAAGAAAAGGTATATATTAATTATGGCAGATTTAAAACTAATACAACAATTACAAGTAACCAATAACGCGCACTTAATTCGCAACGGCAAAGAAATAGCGAATCCGCTTGTGAGGCTTGTTCTTCAGATATTAAATGGGTTGGGTTTACGAACTACAGAGCAGGTGAACACGAAGAACTTTCGTTCCGTATTTGATAAAGATGGAAGTTTGCGAAAAGAATTTCAAGCAAGAACATTGTCTGTAGATCCAGAGGTTCGTAAAGCTATCTCTGAAATGAGCACCAGTGAAATCGATCAGTATTTAGGTATGATTTCTGCTGCTCGAAAAACATCGAATGTTGTTTTTCCCCGTCAAGAGCCTAAAGGTCTTGATCAAACTTTGTCTATGCTTAGTTCTATGCTCTCCGCAAGTCGTGAAGAAAGCGTTTTGCGTGAATTCAAATCAACTGTGAAGCAGGAAATTATCCCGCAATTTATTGCCGATTTTGATGCTGCTCAGGTTGAAAAAGGGTTAACAAACGAATTTCAGGAGCTACTTGCTAAAACCGACGGTTCTATCTTAAGTAAATTTAAAGTCGATAGAGAGCGCGGGAATCCCGATGTGCATTTGGGGCAAACAGTATTAACAACGTGCAACAATGTAGAAGAGGATGCGAATAAGATCGATGCATTTTTAGGGGTTGATGCAAAATCAACACTCTCATTTGCTGCGCAATATTTAGCTTCTCAAGCTGTTCCTGTACAGTTTATGGGAGATATTACGCTACCTATTATGATGAAAGGAATCGCAAATCCAATTGGAGAGCGCTATCCCAATTTTTGTGGTCAAAACGATAGTGTTGAGGTGGAACTGATTCGAACAGAAAATGGAATTACGGCACATGTTACCTACCATACTGATCTGGTTCTGGTTGACCCATCAGCCGATGATGAAAACAAACATGAAATCGTTGAAAAAGGACCAACATTCCACGCGTCAATCGACTTTATCAACGGCGCGTTCGAAAACATGCAAGTTAGTTAGAAACAGGGTTGAGTAAACAGGTCCATAATGATACTATGGGCACATGGAATTGCTACAAAAAACACTGCACGATCCGCATGATTTCTTAGGTATTCATCCTGAAGAAGAAAGCGGCGCAACTTGGCGGATCTTTCGCCCAAATACAACTACATTAACCGTTGAAATTGATGGAGATGTAAAAGAGGTACAAGGGAAAGATGGCCTCTTTGAGATAGCTCTTGAGCGGTTTAATGCCCCCTATGAAGTGCGCGTAAAAGATCATACAGGCACTTTTTTGTACGACCCCTATACCTTTTTGCCGACAATCGGCGGCACAGACGAGCATCTTTTTAGTGGCGGTGTGCATTACGAAATTCATAAAAAAATGGGCGCCAATTGCATTACGCATCAAGGCGTTGAAGGAATTGCTTTTGCCACGTGGGCGCCTTCTGCAAAACAGGTTGTTTTGATTGGGGATTTTAATGAATGGAGTCCGGAAATACATCCGATGCGACGTATGGGCGGCTCGGGAATTTGGGAACTTTTTGTTCCAGGTCTTGAAGATGGCGCTTGCTACCAATTTGTCATAACAGCAGAATCTGGTGAGGTTGTTCATAAGAGTGATCCTTTTGGTAAGGCGTTTGAGAAACGTCCTGAACATCGTTCGAAAATCTTTAGCTCAGAATATTCCTGGAGCGATTGCGACTGGATGCAGAAGCGCGCTTCCTGGAACTGCACTCACGCGCCTATCAATATTTATGAAGTGCATCTTGGTTCATGGAAAAAAGAGCTCGGTTACCGCGAATTGGCTCAAGAGCTCTGCACTTATGTAAAGGAGTTGGGGTATACGCATGTAGAAATTATGCCTATTTTAGAGCACCCGCTCGATGAGTCGTGGGGTTACCAAGTCACAGGGTATTTTGCGCCTACATCTCGTTTTGGCACGCCGGATGACTTTCGCTATTTTGTCGATCACATGCACCAAAATGGCATTGGCGTCATTTTAGATTGGGTGCCGGCACATTTTCCTTCAGATGAGCACGGTTTAGCGCATTTTGATGGTTCTGCACTATACGAACATTGCGATCCAAATGAGGGATTCCACCCACATTGGAAAACACACATTTTTAATTACGGCCGTTTTGAGGTGAGTAACTTTCTTATTGGAAGTGCGCTTTTCTGGCTTGAAGAGATGCATATCGATGGTTTGCGCGTTGATGCTGTCGAGTCGATGCTCTATCGCGACTATGGCCGCGAGCCAGGGAAATGGAAACCGAATAAAAAAGGTGGCAAAGAAAATTTAGAGGCAATTGAGTTCATCAAACATCTTAATTCTATTGCTCACCAGCGACTTGAGGGCATTATCATGATTGCCGAAGATGCGAGTTTCTATCCAGGAGTGACAAAATCCCTTGAAGAGGGAGGGCTGGGTTTTGATCTAAAATGGAACATGGGCTGGATGAATGATAGCTTGGAGTTTGCGGCAAAGCCGGAATCGGGCGTAGAAAAGCTAAAGAAAATTTTCGCCTATTCGCAAAACGAAAAGTATTGCCTGCCTCTTTCTCACGATGAAGTGGTGCATGAAAAAAATAGCCTTGTTTCCAAAATGTCAGGCAATGAGACGGAACGTTTTGCTCTCATGCGCAGCTATATAGCTTATCAAATATGTCACCCAGGAAAAAAGCTCCTCTTTATGGGTGGTGAATTTGCTGTCTTTAATGAGTGGGATGTCAACGAGGAATTGCCCTGGTACTTGCTTAAGCTTTTTCAAAATGTCCACTTTCATCGCTTTACTAAAGCTCTCAACCATTTTTATCTGCAACATAGACCACTTTGGGATGAGGAGAATTTTCAAATAGAAAAGAGCTCAAAAGGGGTGCTGCGTTTTACACGCGGGGAGTTACTAGTTGTAATCAACTTTACAAAAGATGAAATCACAGATCTCACTTTAGATAGAGAAGTGCTTTTTCATACAGATGAAACAGAGTTTGGTGGGACGGGAAAGACGCAGGCGAAAAAGAAAAAATTCACTCTTGGTCCCTACTGCGCAATAATCTGCCGATGAGTAAAACAAAAGAAGCGTACACCAGGCTCATTGAAGAGATACATGAGCACGACAGGCGCTACTATATCGAAGCAAAACCGACCATTTCTGATTACAAATATGATCAGATGATTAAGGAAGTGGAGGCCTGCGAAGAGGAGCATCCCGAATGGATTTTACCTACATCGCCAACCCAGCGCATTGGCGAAACCATTTCTGGTGGCTTTAAGCAAGTTACGCATGCGATTCCGATGCTCTCTCTCTCAAATACCTATTCTAAAAAAGAGGTTGAAGAGTTTGTTGCGCGCGTGCAGAAACATCTAGGTGATAAGAAAGCCCTCTTTTCCGTAGAGCTTAAAATGGATGGGATCGCCGTCACACTCCATTATGAAAAAGGGGTTCTTGTGCGAGGGGTGACCCGTGGAAATGGCCGTACCGGTGATGATATTACTAGTAATATGAAAACCATTGCTAGTTGCCCACTAAAACTTCATGGACAAAATATTCCAGACGAATTGGAAGTGCGTGCGGAAGTTTTCATGCCCAAAAAAGTTTTTGCTGAACTTAACGAAGAAAAAGAAGAGGCGGGTGAGGCGCCTTGGGCTAATCCGCGCAATGCAGCAGCCGGCTCTTTAAAACTTCTCGATCCTCGTATTGCTTTTCAGCGTAAACTCGGCATTGTCTGCTATAGTATTGCGCAGCAGAAACCGCATGCGATCGATTTTCAAACAGACTGCCATAGCTACTTGAAGAAGCTCGGATTTCCTGTTTTTGAAAAGAACCATTTTGCTCGTTGCGAAAACGCAGAAGAGATACTCAAATTTGCTGATCAAGTAGTAGCTGAGCGAGACAAAATGCCCTTTGAAATCGATGGCATTGTGATCAAACTCGACGAAATTAAAATGTGGGAGCGCCTCGGCAATACAGCAAAGAGCCCGCGCTGGGCAGCAGCCTACAAATTTCCGCCGGATCAGGCGACAACAACAATTGAAGAGATCACCGTACAAGTCGGTCGCACGGGTGTTCTCACTCCTGTTGCAGAACTCAAACCTGTCTTTTTAGCTGGAAGTAAAATTTCACGCGCTACACTGCACAACGAAGATGAAATCAAACGGAAAGACATTCGCATAGGCGATACCGTAGTGATTGAAAAAGGGGGCGATGTCATTCCCAAAGTTGTAGAAGTTGATACGAAAAAACGCCCTACAAATAGCAAAGAATGGAAAATGCCTGAGCAGTGCCCGAGCTGCGGTTGTGAAGTTGTGCGCAAGCAAGGAGAAGTTGCTGTACGCTGCTCAAAGGGGGCAAAATGCTCAG
>JAJFMI010000121.1 GCA_021772235.1 Chlamydiota bacterium | reverse complement strand
CTCTTCTTCATAATATCGATATCCATTGGAACCGTGATAGGCGGGCTTAAGAAGCCCTACCTGATCATACCAATGCAGATTACGAATAACTAATCCCTGATATTTGTGCTAATTTCTTCACTGTATAAGCCATTGATAATCTCCTTCAATATCCCTTTGATTTTAAAGGATAGCTCAATAATAAGGAATGACGTTACGTGAGGGTCAAGAGGTTTTCCAAAAACTGAAAATCTTGTTTGGATTGATGCTAATTAGTACGTGTACGTAATTAGATGCAATGAGAGCAACGATGAGTGCATTTGAATCAAAAATTACTTTGGCATCACCCAATTCTCATTGACTCCTACTAAAAACATCCTGTATGTTTTAGGCATTAGGAGTTGACTATGTTCAATCGTTGGATGTTAATATTCATGTCTATTTTTTTGACTAAGGATCCTGTTTTTGCTGAAAACAGTCGTCCCAAAATTGTTGTTGTCGGAGCGGGGCTTGCAGGGTTAACTGCAGCCCATCGTTTATACCAAAATCATGCCGACGTTGAAATTTATGAGGCCAGAAATCGTGTGGGTGGACGTGTATTCTCTGTCAATGTATGCGGCGAAGCTGTGGAGCTTGGGGCTCAAAGTATCGCTGACGGTGGAGAGGCCTCTCATGTTTTTCAATTGATCCGGGAATTCAATCTTCAGTTGTCAGAAAGAGAAATTTCACTCAGTCATTCTTTTTTTACTGGTGATCAATTAGTTTCAATAGGAGATGTTCTAAAAGAGTTGGCCTTGAATAAAAACGAATTATGGTCTCGTCTAGAAGGTTTGAGGGCAACATGTAATAGCATGGAGAAGGTTCTCTGTGCGTTATTTAAGAAAGATAGTGTCATCTATAGGGATATTGCTACTAGGCTGGCTGCCTATGAGGGGGGAGCTGTTGAAAAGTTGTCTTCTGCGTATGTTGAAACACTTTTTTACATGCTAACAGGCGGGATGTGCTCGGTTCATCAGGATGACAGTATTAATTTAGTCTCTATTAAGGGCGGTAATTCACGATTGCCAGAGGCTATGGCTGATTTGTTGGGGGATAAGTTGCATTTAGGTATGCCTCTTGAGCGTCTTTCGCAAGATCAGCAAGGTCGGTATGTCTTAGTCTTTAAAGACGGTCGTCAAGTTCTAGCAGATATTGTTGTACTTGCTATTCCCTGTCCTGCATTTCGGCAGATCGATTTTGATTTAGGTGAACTGGAGCCCAGTCGCTTAGAGGCAATAATGAATGTTGCTTATGGGAACAACGCGAAAATAATGATTCCCTTTGAGGGCACAGCCTCAGATAAAGCGAGTCTTGTTCAGGATAATATCGTACATTTTTTCGGTAACGATTCTGTCCTTACTCTGTATTTGGCAGGAGAAACGGGTTTATTTAAAGCTGATGATTTAGAAAGTGTGTGCGTAAAATCACGCGCTGCTTACAGCGCTGCGTACCCAAATTTAACACTGCCGATACTGGCCTCCGTTTATGCTGGAGATCAAACGCTGGATAATTATAACTCAGCTGTTAGATACAGCTGGCCCAATGATCCCTTTGCTCAAGGATCTTATTCCTTCATAGGTGTGGGACAGGATGAGCTTTTAATGCCAACTTGTGAAGTGCAGGGGGAGATATTTAAAAAATTGTTCGCTCCTATTGCAAATAAACTGTTTTTTGCTGGTGAGCATGTCACCATCCACGAGGAGATTCGAGGCACCATGGAGGCAGCATGTGAATCAGGCGAAAGATGTGCTCGTGCGATACTCAAACAGTGATGTTCTCATCTATTTGAAATTTTTTAAATCTGTATTTGATGAAACGAGAGAGTAATTAACAGTCCTTCATTTAGTAGAACGATTCAATTATTGCGGCCTCGCTGATTTTTTTTGTGATTGAGATTGAGATTGAGATTGAGATTGATGTGACTCGTTGTTTAGTGGGCGTTGAGGAGGAGAGACGCGTTCAGAACTTTTGAGTAGAAAAATTTTTAATTCCTAGGGTTTAGAGGATATTTTAAAGGCGTCGATATGCGTTAACTTTGCAGTATAGTCCCATAGTTTTTGTGCTTCACCAAGATCAACAGCAAAATCACAAACCCCTACAAATGTACCTTGGGACTCTGCTGGACTTGCGACTTCACAGTCTTCTAAATAGAGGCCGCCTAAGCTCTTTAATTTTGGTGACGTTGCTGCCCAGAGCTGAGTGGCAGCGCCCTGTTCAAGAGTTTTAAAAGTTGGATCAATTACATTGCCTTTCATATCAGTCCAGCCTGCGTCATACATTTCTTCTATTGAAAGATGTCTTTGCAAAGGAGTCCGTATTTTTCCAGGATGAAGAGAAAAAGCTTGAATATCAAACTTCTTACCATACTCATTGAGTTGCAATGCAAATAATGCATTTGCTGTTTTGGATTGTCCATAGGCTATCCACTTGTCATACGGGCTACGATGGAAATGTATATCGTCCCAACGTATGCATGAATTGTGGTGTCCTGCAGAGGAGACACAAACTATTCTTGCGCCCGGCTTAAGGGTGCTCCAAATTAAATTAGTCAGTGCATAATGTCCAATATGATTGGTAGCAAATTGCGACTCCCAATCTTTACCCACTCTCTGTTCAGGACAAGCCATAATACCTGCATTACAGATGAGCATATCGACTCGAATGCCTGAGTTTACAATGCCGTCTGAAAATTCTTTGACACTATCAAGGTCGGATAAGTCTAGTGGTTTTATGACCACGTTAGGCATGCCAGCCAGTTTCTCCTGTGCAGCTAGAACATTTCGAGCTCCTACAATAACACTCACACCAGAAAGGGCTAATGCTTGTGTAGTTTCGAAACCAAGACCAGAGTAACCTCCGGTGACAATTGCTGTTTTATCTCTTAGAATTAACCCATGTAGTACTTCTGCAGTTGTAGATGATGCGTTAAATTGAGAATTGATCGGTGTTTGATTTCTCAAGTGTTTCTTCATAACACTCCAAATATATCAGAGAAAAAGAAAAATCTAAATAGTTTTTCTAATGAGGTTTTGTTTTGTCTAGTGATTTAAAAAGAAGTGAGGGTTTGTGATGCTGTTGGAGGTTCCCACCTCCAAAAACAAATTTTGCAGACAAAAACGCCGCACAGCCACTCATCTTTTTCCGTGCGCTCCTTTGGAAACCGGCAGGTTTCCCTGCGTCGCGCGCGAAAAAATCTAAGCACCTGTGCGGCGTTTTTGTAATGCAAAATTTGCTTTTGGAGGTGGAGAGAATCGAACTCTCGTCCTCAGCTAGTTTCCTAGGTTTGACTACATGCTTAGTGTCCTAGTTTTTTAAGAACTCGCCCTTATGTAAGACACCCCATGTGGAGCAAGCTCTATCCCATATATGTCTTGAGAAAATGCCCTATGGTATACAAGCACCCCTCATACCAAGAAAAATTACAATCTTACACGAACCCTTGGTCCAATTCTGTGCAGATCGCGCTTAAGATGTCGGGTTAGGACTTTAAGCTACCATGGAGTTGCCGTAGCAATCCATAGCGATGTTATTTGATTCGCCAAATAAAAAACTAGCCGGATGATTTAGGAGGCCCACCGACGTCCTCCGCATGCCAAAAAATAGGTAAGCTACCAAGTCGAAACCTGTTCACCCCCACTGAGAGCACTAGCAAACTTATACTTTCTAATGCGCTCTACGTGAATTTTAACACACAAATGGCTCATGGTCAATATGATGGAAGATGGGCTGGTATAAAAGCCTCGTTTTAAGTAAGATAGAGGCTATGTTTACGATCGAAAAAGAGAGTTTCTCAGCCCGCGAAGAGCGCATTCTTAAGCTCTGGGAAAAGGGGCAAATTTTCAAGAAATCTGTTGAGAATAGAAAGGGCCAAAAATTGTTCTCCTCCTATGATGGGCCTCCTTTTGCCACGGGTTTACCCCATTATGGCCATATTTTAGCTGGTACGATTAAGGATGTCGTTTTGCGCTATAAGACGATGCAGGGCTTTTATCTGCCAAGGCGTTTTGGCTGGGACTGCCATGGATTGCCTGTAGAAAATGAGATTGAAAAAGCTCAGGGTCTTGGCGGCGCGCCGTCGATTGAGAAATTTGGGATTGGCAACTTCAATGAGGAGTGCCGTTCGATTGTCTTGCGTTTTACGGAAGAGTGGAAAAAGACGGTCAATCGCATGGGCCGGTGGGTCGATTTCGATCAGACGTATAAGACGATGGATCCGAAGTTTATGGAGTCTGTCTGGTGGGTCTTTTCTCAGCTTTGGGAAAAGGGTTTGGTTTATGAGGGGTATAAGGTCATGCCTTACTCCGCAAAACTTGGTACTCCGCTCTCGAATTTTGAAGCCAATTTGAATTATCGCGAGGTCGATGATCCTTCTCTTACAGTTACAATGCCTTTGAAGGGAGAAGAAAATACAAGCTTGCTTGTATGGACGACGACGCCTTGGACGCTGATTTCTAACTTAGCTGTGATTGTCAATCCGAAAATGCGCTATGTGAAGGTTGAGAAGGACGGGCACTTTTATATTGTCGCGAAGAGTCGGGTGGAGAGTTATTTCGAAGGCGCTAAGGCGTTAGAAGAGTTTTCTGGCGAGGATCTTGCTGGCAAAAGTTATCTGCCGCCGTTTGAGTATTTTGCTGATCGCAATGGTTTTCGCGTGCTTTTGGATGAATTTGTAGGCGAAGAGGATGGTACGGGCCTTGTCCATGCGGCTCCCGCTTTTGGCGAAATGGACTTTTTTGTCTGCCAACGTGAAGGAATTGAAGCAGTCTGTCCGATCGATCAGAATGGCAAGTTTACATCTGAGATTCCTGAGTATGAGGGACAGTTTGTCAAGGATGCTGATAAGCCAATTGCGAAGCGTTTAAAAATGGCTGGACGTCTTTTTCATCAGGGTGTGATTCGTCATAGATACCCTTTTTGCTGGCGCTCAGATAGCCCGTTGATTTATCGCGCGGTGAGCACTTGGTTTGTCTCCGTGGAAAAGATTAAAGAGCAGCTCATCAAAGCAAATGAGGGGATTCATTGGGTTCCGGGGCATTTGCAGAAAGGGCGTTTTGGCAAGTGGCTTGAAAATGCGCGCGACTGGGCGGTTTCCCGCAATCGCTATTGGGGGACGCCAATTCCCATTTGGCGCGCTGATGATGGCGAGTGCATTGTGATCGGCTCAAAAGAGGATTTGGAAAGACGCACAGGAAAGAAGGTGGAAGATTTTCACCGTCACTTTATTGATGATTTGACTTTTGAAGAAAACGGCAAGCTCTTTAAGCGTGTCCCTGAAGTTTTTGATTGTTGGTTTGAATCGGGCTCGATGCCGTATGCGCAAAATCACTATCCTTTTGAAAATCAAAATGTGGTTGAGGAGGGCTTCCCAGCGGATTTTATCGCTGAAGGTCTCGATCAGACGCGCGGCTGGTTTTATACGTTAAATGTTCTTTCGGTTGCCCTTTTCAATAAGCCAGCCTTTAAGAATGTCATTGTGAATGGGATTTTGCTTGCTGAAGATGGCAATAAGATGTCTAAAAGCTTGAAGAACTATCCTGAGCCAGAGGTCGTTTTTGAAAAATTTGGCGCTGATGCAGTGCGTCTTTATTTGCTCAGTAGCCCTGCCACTTATGGCGATGATTTACGTTTTTGTGAGCGCGGCGTAGAACAGGTTGTGCGTGGTTTGTTACTTCCGCTTTGGAATAGTTATTTTTTCCTTGCGACCTATGCCAAAATTTACGGTTGGCAGCCAGGTGCTGAGCTAACAAAACCGACAGCTGTAATCGATCGATGGATTTTATCAAAGTTGCAATCGCTGATTTCTAATGTAGCGGAGAGTATGGATCACTATCACTTAAGTGATGCTGTCAGCCCGTTTTTGCGCTTCATTGATCAATTGACGAATTGGTATATTCGCCGCTGCCGTCCGCGTTTCTGGTCTGACGAAGACTCTCAAGATCGCCGCGAAGCCTTCCAAACGCTCTATCATGTGCTGCAAAACTTGGTTTGCATTGCGGCTCCATTTATCCCTTTTCTTTCAGAGGCAATTTTTCAAGAGTTGCGTAGCGAAAATGATTTGGAATCGGTGCACTTAATGGACTTTCCAAAGGTGGATGAAGATTTGCGCGATGAAAAGCTGGAAAGAGAGATGGCCTTAGCGCAGACGGCTGTAAGTCTTGGTCATGCTTTGCGTAAAGAGGAGCGCCAAAAAGTGCGCCAACCTCTTCCCAAGGTCTTTTTGATTTCCACAGATGCCTCTCTTATTGAAGCGCTGAAGAGTAGTGAAAATCTGATTAAAGATGAACTCAATGTGAAAGAAGTGGTCTATTCGGAAAAAGAAAAAGAGTTTGTGGAGCTTAAGATTAAGCCAAATTTTGCTGAGCTAAAAAAGCACGCAGGAGCGCAGATGGGCTCTGTTTGTAAAGCTATTGGGGGACTCTCTTGTGATGAAGCTTGTCAGCTTTTAGATGGAAAAACAGTAACAATTGCGGACGTTCCTCTAACGGAAAAAGATCTTCTGATTGAGAGAAAAGTCAAGCAAGGTTTAGTTGCAAGCTGCGAAGGTGCACTAACCGTTGCGCTCGATTTAACACTTACAGAAGAGCTTAAACTTGAAGGCTTAGCGCGCGAAATTGTAAACAAGCTCAACACGATGCGCCGTGAAGCAAATCTTGAGGTAACCGATCGCATATCTGTAGAGATAGAAGGATCAGAGCGTGTGAAAAACGCTTACGAGCTTCATGAGGAATATGTTTGTGGTGAAGCGCTTGTTACCAACCTTTCATTTGTTACAAACTCTGGCCAGGAGTGGGATCTTAATGGGGAGATGACGAAGATTGCCATTTCCAAAAACTAGTGTATGAACAGTTTCTATTCTAAGTCGGGGCTGCGCCCCCGCTTCCCCTTGAGATTCACATTGGCAAGCCAAATCACGTGCTCGTCGGAGAACCGTGTGAAACACTTATTCATCCTCCTGTGCCGCAATTTTGCATAGCCAAGCCGAATCCATCGAGAGGATCTGGCGCTCATTTCCCATTCCGCTTTGCTACATGGGTCCCTTTTTCGCGCCCCGCTCCTCGGCTGTTTTTGTTGTGTTCACATCTCTTGTTTTTATACGAGTTTTGCATGAAAAAAATAGCCGCGTGAACCGATGTGAATGGGGAATGAACTCGTGAGCGCTCGATGGAGCAGCCAAAAACCGCATTCTTGGGGTTGCTCGAGTTTAAATCTCAAGGGGCACAGCCCCGACTTAGAATAGAGGCTGTTTTTTTGACGCTAATTTATTTGAACAACTTTGTAGGCTAAATACTACTGTCTAGTCGATTTGTTGAGGAAGTTTGTGCCGTTTGTGTTGGATTGCATACCAAAGTCCAATAAGGATGGCGGCAAGTATCCAAATAATAAAGTGCGGCAGTGTCAACCACGGATAGGGAGGTTGCACTGGTTCTCCAAATCGTGAGCCTGGTGGCCAGAAAATAAAGTCTGGAGAACCGCGCAGATTGCCTTGTGGCACAAATCCAAATACTCGACTATCTCCACTCATGGCGTAATTATCTCCCAGAGCAAGATAGTGTTTTTCTGGGATTTTTAGGCCGTATGTTGCAAGAAAATCTGTGTTGATAAGGCCTTCTTCTGTGACTGGAGGGCCATGATCAATGAAGGGAAGATAGGGAGCAGGTTTTGCTTTTTCATCTTCAACAAAATTTATGAGGTTTTTCTCGTCTTTATCCACAACTTTTGCTCCCATCACATAGAGATCGCCATCCCGAAACCATGCAAATCTGGAAGGGCGTAAATGTTGGCTTACTTGTTTGCCTCCAAAACGAGAGTCAAATTCAATGCCTTGGTTAAAGAGGATTTGTAGCTGTTTGTTGTTGGGATGGTTTAGTGGGTGGTCTTTTGGTAAGAGTTTAGAAACGCCTTGCCAGTGGATTTTATAGGTGTGGCCTTCACGAATTTCGTAGGTGCCATTCTCAATGCCATTGAGTCGTGTAACATAATAAGGTATTGAGTTGTCTTTTGGAACAGCTGTTCCGTAACGATAGGCATATCCATCTCGTACTATAAAACGGGCTGTATAAAGGCCCCGGTGGAGGTGAGTGAGCTGTTTTTGTGAAAGGGGGATAATGGAACTTTCTGTTTTTAATGCGGGGCGTTTACGACCATAAATGTCTGTTTCTAATGTGGCACCACGAAGTGAGGGGTCGTGTGTGAGCTCTAAATAGAGGGCGGTATTTTTTGTTAGTTCATGGTCTGTTAAAGTTTCTACTTCTTCAGGAGTGAGAAGTTTGGCCATTGCGTAATTTTTCATTCCCCAAAGTTGGCCGTAATCTTCTACGCCAGGGATAAACATTTTCCCACAAATATCTCCTCTTCCCACTTGTGTGAGTTGCGCTACACGTTCATTCATTTGATAGAAAATTGCAGGGGAGTAAATGCCGCTATGGGATCTGTCAGGCGTAACAGTTTTACCGCCAAACTGGATAAAGGGGACGTGATCGACGTAATGGAGTTCTGGATATTGCAGCTGATCTGTAATGTCTCTATTGTCTTGATCAATTCCGTAGAGTTTGCCTCCGTAAAAATAAAGGGTGTCGCCCGGTTTGCCCATTAGGCGTTTAACGAGTTGTTTTTTTCCGGGAAAGATAAAGAAATAGCGCATGTCGCTATCGGGAATGTCCATGCCGGCAGTGGTAAATGTGAAGATGCCCGAGCGCTGAACGAGATCGGGATCGAAAAAGAGGTGTGTCGGTTTTATTGGGGTGTTGATTCCGAATGTAGTTTTGCTTACAGAGAGGCGATCTTTTTCAGCCAAGGTGGGGCGCATTGAGCCTGTGGGAATTTCGTAGAGTTCAAACCAAACCTGGCGAATGAGTATAGCAGCAATGAGAGCAAATCCGAGGCCAATAAATGATCTTAGATAGTCGTAGAAGTCTTTTTTCAGGTAGGTGCGAGAGAAGCCTGTCAGCATATTGGTAGCATTTGTTGCTTCGTCTCGATCCCGTTTGATAATCGCATCTTGC
>JAJFMI010000013.1 GCA_021772235.1 Chlamydiota bacterium | reverse complement strand
CAATCCCTCCGGTATCAATTAAAATAAATTGTTGTCCGAAGATTTCTGACTCGCCGTAGAGGCGATCTCGCGTAACGCCTTCCATTTCATCAACAATTGAGGTGCGTTTCTTACAAATACGGTTAAATAGGGAGGATTTACCAACGTTCGGTCTTCCGACGAGGGCGATTTTAGGCTTTTTCACACCACATATGATAACGCAAGTTTAGAAAAAAGTACAGACGAGTAAAATTTTTAATTAACGCGCGTAGAGAATAATATTCATTTAATGTATAATGTAGCCATGAATAAAAAAATTGTATTTGAAGAGAAGCCAGAAGGATTTGATTCTGTAGTTAAAGTTGTTACAAGCTACTTAGAGTATGAAAATAAATTTCTTATTTTACGTTATACCGATGCAAAATCTAAACTATGGACGGCGCCTGGAGGAAAAGTTGAGGCTGGGGAAGCTACGGTAGATGCTTTTCACAGAGAACTGCACGAAGAAACGGGAATTATCCTAAGGGATGTTTCCGATGCAATTGCTCTTAAAACTCTTTACTTCCAATATGGTGATGTGAGTTATGAGTGCTATCCTTTTCATGTCCAACTTTCTAAGAAACCAGAAGTTTTACTTTCTGCTGAACATGAAGAATACACCTGGACTTCTTTAAACGATGCCATACAAAACTACACTCTGATCCCTGGTGCAAAACAAGGTATTTCTATTCACTTTTCAAATGCGGTCAATTATGGAATATAAAAAATCCTTTTATTTTCTTCGTCATGGTCAGACGGACTCCAATGTAAGTGGGGTTTATTCTGATGATGCAAACCCTCCCTTAAACTCTCGTGGAAAAGAACAATCAACTGAAGTAAAAAATCTTATCAAAACGCTGGATATTGCAACCGTTTGTCATAGCCCTCTTTCTAGAGTGATAGAAACTATGGAGCTTTGTTCTGATCATCTAGAGTGTGAACGAGTAGAGGTTTCTCACTTAAGAGAGTGTTCTTTGAGCGTGTGGATGAATATGGTCAAAGCGCGATCAGAAAAAGATGTTAAGGCTTTCGTAAAGCAGGTCATCGATGGTCTTTCTCATTCTCTAACATTTCCAGGTCCAGTCCTTATCATTGCACATGGAGGTGTTCACTGGGCAATTTGTCAACACCTAGAGATCTCGAAGGATCATGAGTGGTACCTAAAGAATTGTGGACTCGTAGAGTTTTTGCCAGAACCCAATAACTCTTGGTCAGCAAAAATTATCGAATAATATCTTGGCCAAGTTCCCGCATGAGTTCTGTGAGCTCAGTTTCGTTGAAAGATTTGATACTTGTCTCATCATCAAAGCCGACGATGGTTTGCAGACGTTTTTTCTTTTCAATGATATTGTGGATGTGCTCTTCCACGCTCTTTTTTGTCACGAGTTTGAAGACTTGCACGCCGCGTTTTTGTCCGATACGGTGAACACGCGCGGTCGCTTGTTCTTCTTTTGCAGGGTTCCACCAACGATCATAATGGATAAGTACGGAGGCAGAAATGAGGTCGATTCCAGTTCCCGCTGCTTGTAGTGTTCCGACAAAAACGCGGCATTCTGGGTCGTCGCGAAATTTATGTAGTTGTGCTTTGCGATCGCGCGTTGCGCCGCGAATTCCGGCAAAGCCGATGTTGTTTTTCTTCAGGTAGTTTTCGATGATGAGGGCCATGTCGACAAATTGGGTGAAGACAACGACTTTTTGATCGCTTTCTAATGCTTCTGAGAGGAGTTCAACGAAGAGTTCCCATTTGCCAGAGGTGTATTTTTCGTAGGCGTGGGGGTCTTTAGAGATGAGGGCGGGGTGATCGCAGATCTGTTTGAGTCGCGTGAGCATGGCAAAGATGTGCATGTAGGGCACTTTCTCTTCTTCCATTTCATGAGAGATAAGATCACGGCTTTTAAGAAAGGTCTCTTCGTAAAGCTGTTTCTGGTCGCTAGAAAGGTCGCAGTAGGAGATTTCTTCGATGCGTTCGGGGAGGTCTTGTAATACTTCGTCTTTTTTGCGCCGCAGGATAAAGGGATGGATGAGGCGAGAGAGGAGTTTTTCTTTCTGTTTGTCTTGGTGCTGTTCGATTGGTTTTACAAAGAGTTCTTTGAAGACTTGGTCGGTGGGCATGAAGCCAGGCAAGATGACATCGAAAAGGGATTTGAGTTCAAGTAGTCGATTTTCAATAGGGGTTCCTGTCAGACCGACGCGCATTTTTGCGTCTAAACGGCGCAGGGCACGGTGGGTTTGCGACTGTTTGTTTTTTGCTATTTGTAATTCATCAAAGACGGCTAGGTGAAAGTGCATGCCGGGGAATGTCTCTTTTTCTGAGCGAAGGGTGCCGTATGAGGTGAGGATTAAGTCGTAATTTTCTTCAAAACCGCGCAATGATCGTGAGACACCATAGTAGACAAGGGCGCGGACGCCAGGAAGGAAATTTTGCAGGAGTTCTTCCCAATGATAGATTACGGAGGTGGGGCAGACGACTAGTATTTTTGCGTCGGTCTCACGATTTTTTATGGCCGCAATAAGTGCCATAGCTTGGTGAGTTTTTCCAAGGCCCATTTCATCACACAACATGCCAGAAATGCCGTGATAGTAGAGAGAGAAGAGCCAGTTTACGCCAAGGGTTTGATAGGGTCGCAAGGTGCTTTTAAGTCCGGTTGTGTCAGGCTTTGAGCGCGTTTTAAAGCTGCTGATTTTTTCGAGGTTTTTAAGGAGTTTCTTCTCTTCAGCTGTTTTCCCTAGGGGTTTGTGTATCTCTTCAAAGGCGGAAAGGCGGATCCACTCTAGGGTGGTAAGGCGCACTTTTTTGCGGTCGCGCGAGAAGCGTTTTTTCTTTAGCGGATGCAGCCAATTGTAGCGCGGATTGGACAGGGAAATCAGTCCTGCTTCTGTGAGTAGGTAGGTTTTTTTCTCTTTGATGCCTTCCCAAATGACAAAGGCGTCAAGTGTTCCGAGGTTTGTTTTATAGCGTAGTCCTGCGTGCCACTCTCCCTCGCCACGCGCTCGCGTTAGTGAATCGATTTTTAGGATGATGCGCTGGGGTTTTTGCAAGCGTCGGTCAATTTCTAAGACGTATGGCAGTATCTGTTCGAGGTCGTAATGCAGGAAGTTTTTTTGATCTTTTGGCTCGATTGTACGCGTTTGCTGGAAATCGGCAGGCAGGCGGATGTTTGTTGGTAGTTGTGAAAATCCTTCGCCTTTCACGTAAGCAAAATCTTCGAAGAAATGGATTTCGCGTTTTTTATATTCGGGAAGGTAGTAATAAGTTGGCAGGATTTGTATGCGATTTTCTTCATCAAGAAGAACTCTCAAGCCACTTTTTTCTACGGGGCAGTGGGCGGAAAAAAAGTGGTCAACGCTTTCTAAATCATCGCGCTGTTCGTGGATAAAGTGTGCGATTTCTTCTTTTTCAACGCGCAGACCAGGACGCACGATTGAGGTGCGACGTTCTCCTTTTTTGGCGTAAAATCCGCGGCCGCGAATGTATAACCAGGAGCCGTAATCTACGGCCCCGCTCTCTTTTTCATGGATGTCGCCATCAAAATGGAGTCTATCGTTTACGTCCAAATGGTAGGAGAGTTCTGATTCTACGCCAATTAAAAAGATGCCAAAGCCTTCAAATTCAGAGAGCCATTGGCGGTGGCGTGTGACAAATTCTCCAACTTTATCCCAAGGGATAATGCGTTCGCTATCATCAAAAAGCTGCTCTTCGGTTAGGTAAAAACCGCGATTTTCAATATAGACCCATGAACCAAAATAGTTTGATGTGGGTGCGTCAAAGTCTTTTGGGGTGAAGAGGTAGAGTTTTACGTGCAAGCTACCTTCATCATCGATGTAGAGGGAGTAGCGCGCTTTGCGCTTGCTTGACGTGATTTTTGTTCCTTCTAAGTAGCGTTCGATTGTAGGCGCGTGACGCAAGAGCATTTCAGAAATTTGCTCTTTGGAGATCTCCTTTTGCGTGAGCAGATCATCGCTTGGCTGCATGTAAAATCCTCTTCCCGGATGGTAGAGATATTCACCCACTTGCATCCCCTCTTTATCTTTAGGTAGACCTTTTTCTGTTTTTGACGTGAGATGGAATTTTTGTGCCTGCGGATCGTAGGTGATTTTTTCTATTGAGCACGCTTCCATTTCATTCAATGTTAGCGGTGCTTCTATGCTATTTAGTGTAGGGATGAGCTCGGGCCAGTTTACACGCGCAATGTAAAAAGCAAATTCTAGGTCGTGAAAGGTAATCTGGATGCGTTTTGGTAGTTCTTCATCAGAAAATTGGATTTTGTACTCTTTTTTCTGATCCTGCCAGAGCAGCATCTGTTTGGCGAGGTCGGCCCAAAAAGAGAGTTCGAATTTTAGCGATTCACTAGGACGGCCGTCACGCCACGCTTCCAATTCATCAGCAGGAAGGTTGGAGAATTTTAGCGAGGTCTCTTCGGTTTCTACGGGACGGTTGTAGAGGAGTTCGTCGATTATTTTTTTGCCGGCAGGTGTTTTTACTTTTAACGAAAAGAGTTCTTTGCCAGAGAGGGATTTTGCTTCAAAGATGCCTTCTTTTTTTACATGAATAGCGTCTGGCTCATACCCGTGACGGCGCGCGGCCATTTTGCAGAGAAATGAAAAAAGCGAATCTTGAAAACGAAGGTGCAGCGGTTTTTTCTCCACACCCATGATCATCAGATAGGACGCAACAAGATGTGGGCAAGAGCGCTCTTCATCGTAGGGTTCACATGTGCAAAAGCCGTCTGTTAATTCCCCTTCATCGTTAATTTGCAAGAAGGGCCAGTAGCTCTCTTTATCAACGATTTCGACCTGATAGGTCCCCTGAGAAAATAGAACTTCCCCAAGAGCTTTTGTTTCCAAAAGTTCTCGCGCCCTTTTCAGGTCTTTTTCGGGAAAGTTTTGCATGTTCTCCTATCCTAATGCCTGCTTTGGCTGCAAATAGGTATAGTCCAAGTCTGCTGCCACATGTTCATTTGTTACTTGGCCATTGCAAACGTTAAGCCCTTGCAAAAAGCCTTCATCTGAGAGAAGCGCTTGCTTTACTCCCATCTCTACTAGTTTCTGGGTATAAGGGATTGTCGCACTTGTCAAGGCTTCTGTTGCCGTTTTGGCACAAGCTCCCGGCATATTCGTTACGCAATAGTGCACAATTCCATCGACTTCATAAAGCGGATCGCTATGAGTTGTCGGGCGTGATGTTTCAAAACAACCGCCTTGATCGATGGCTACATCAACCAGCACACTGCCTTTTTCCATTTTTTTGAGCATTTCTTTTGTCACAAGACGCGGTGCAGATTTTCCTGGAATGAGTACCGCCCCGACAACAAGGTCGGCGTGTTCTAGGACTTTTTCTAAATTTTGTGGGCTGGAAAAGAGGGTTTTCATGCGAAAATTAAAGTCGACATCGATATCACGCAGACGATTGAGGTCGCGATCTAAAACAGTGACATCGGCACCAAGGCCCATCGCCATACGCGCTGCGTGCGTTCCCACAACACCTCCGCCAATCACAACAACTTTTCCCGGTAAAACGCCTGGTACGCCACCAAGCAGAACGCCTTTTCCACCATAAGCCATTTGCAATGCCGTTGCTCCTGCCTGAATCGCAATGCGCCCAGCCAATTCGCTCATCGGTGTCAGCAGGGGCAAGCGGCCCAAAGAATCAAAAACTGTTTCGTATGCAATCGCTGTCACACCGCTTTTTACAAGTGCTTCGGTCTGTTTTGCATCAGGTGCTAAGTGCAAATAGCAAAAGAGCGTCTGCCCTTTTTTCAAAAGAGGGAATTCTTCTGGCTGCGGCTCTTTTACTTTAATGATCAGTTCCGCTTCGTAGACTTCCTTGGCACTTGGCACAATTTTTGCGCCGGCGGCTACATACATTTCATTTGAGAAGCCGATCTCAATTGCTGCATCTTTCTGCACAAGCACTTGGTGCCCGCCATCTGTAAGCAGTTGAACTTTACTCGGTGTGGCTCCCACACGGTATTCGTGAATTTTTATCTCTTTCGGAATGCCAATGATCATATATTTTTCCTGTAAATATTTTTTGTGCTGGGCCTTGCATCATCAAGTGGCCCTCATTGTAAAAGTATGTCACTTCGTCGTGACTAAAAAACCGAATTGCTGCTCGTTTTCGGTCGGCACAGAGGAACACAGCTGCTCCCCCACTTCCACATGCAAAAGTTTCCTTTTCTACTCCGCGCTCAAAGGTGCGCACCTCTATCTTGCCATTTTCTAACTTTTTTGAAAAGTGAATATTTGCTCCTGCCTCTCCAAAACGAGGATCATGACGCAAGGTTTCTGCTAGTTGAGGAAAATTTGAAAAATCTTTCACATACAAAATCGCATGAGGAACGCCTACATATGCGTAATGAACAGCTCCTTCAGGAATCGTAAAAAAGTTTTTTTTCACAAATTTTGGAGAAGGGAGATTTACAGTGATCTGATCACCTAAAACTTTTGCAAAATGAAGACCGCAATCTGATTCAATGGTGCAGTTGCGGCCAACAAAACGCGCTACAGCGCGCAACCCATTGCCACAAAAGTCTGCATGTGAACCGTCTGAATTATAGTAAGAAAATTTACAATCGGCGCGATCAGACTCAGAAACAAAAATGAGGCCATCGGCCCCAATTCCCTTGCGACGATCGCATAGTTTTGCAATCACCTCTATTGGTAATGGGGGCGATTCCATAACAATGAAGTCATTTCCCGCCCCTTCAATTTTTTCAAACTGCATTTACATTTTCAAATCATCAAATGAGTTTACAATTCCGTCAAGAAGGCCAAATTCCAGCGCTTCTTTTGCGCTATACCAAGTGTCTCGATCGAGAGCTTTTTCAATAGCTTTCTCTTCTTGGCCAGTATGCTCCATATAGAGATTGACTAAAGTCTTACGCGTTTTGATAATTTCCTTAGCTTGAATTTCTAGATCTGTTGCCTGTCCTTGAATCACGCCGTGAATTGCAGGCTGGTGAATCATAATTCTGGAATGCGGCGTTGCAAAACGGCGCCCTTTTTCCGCAACTAAGCTCAATACAGAACCCATAGATGCAGCGAGCCCTGTCACAAGCGTTGTTACGGGAGATGTCATCATCTTAATCTGATCCCAGATTGCAAAACCTGAATCAACCGAGCCCCCGGGTGAGTTAATAATGAAAAGTATCGGTTTGCCCGGATCTTTTAGTTCTAAGTACCAAAGCTTACGGATAACATCTTTTGCACTATCATCCATTACTGCTGAGGAGAAAAAGATGCGGCGATGCTGCAAAAGCATCTCATCGATTGTGTCCTGAATTGCTCCACCTGGTTTTTTCTCTTTCTGCTCACTCATAAGTAAATTCTCCTTTCGCCCTAAGATACATGGGTAGTACCTACTTCGTCAATAATCAGTTCTGGATATAAAGGATGAGCGTGAAGCAATTCTTTTACTTCCGCTCGTACACTTTCCAAGACTTTTGCTTCAATTTCAAATTTTGCTTTGCTATCACCCACTGGCTTGCACGCACGCAGCAGCTGATCGAGCAATCCGCCGATCTGCTTCATTTCCGGCTCTTTCATTCCAAGCGTTGTTAAAGCAGGAGTACCGATGCGAATTCCCGAAGTGTACCACGGGCCATTTGTATCACCTGGAACCGTGTTGCGATTGACTGTCAGATGCGCCTCTTTTAAGGCGAGCTCCGCCTGACGCCCTGATATACCATAACTTTTTTGCACATCGATGATCGCCATATGATTATCCGTACCGCCTGTCATTACCCTTGCGCCTTTTTCTTTCATAGCTTCCGCCAGAGCTTGCGAATTTTTCACAATCTGCGCAGAGTAAATTTTAAATTCCGGCGTGTTGGCTTCTTGAAACGCGATCGTTTTTGCCGCCATCACTTGTGGTAGAGGCCCGCCAAGAGCAAGCGGACAGCCTTTATCGACCATTTCACGAAATTCTTCTTTACAAAGAATCATTCCGCCGCGCGGACCGCGCAACGTTTTGTGCGTTGTCGAGGTAATCATCTGCGCATATGGCACCGGATCAAATTCGCCTTGCAACACTTTTCCCGCTACTAAACCGGAAAAGTGCGCCATGTCTACCCAAAGCACTGCGCCAACGCTGTCGGCAATTTCGCGCATCTTAGCAAAATTGATCAAGCGCGAATAAGCGGAGTAGCCCGCAATCAATATAAGAGGCTTGACTTGCTTAGCGCGCTTTTCTATTTCTGCATAATCCAACAAACCTGTCTCCTGATTCACCTCATAAGAAAAGCTTTGAATCATCTTCGACGAAATATTATGCCTGTATCCGTGTGTTAAATGCCCACCACTATTGAGCCCCATTCCCAACATCTTTTGCGAAACCAGAGCCTTGCGCACTTTTTCGTAATCCTCAAAAGAAAGTGCGTCAACCGATTTTTGCCCCAACTTCTCCAATTCACGATTTTGCACGCGCTGTACTATAATCGACCAGAGCGCAACCAAATTAGCATCAGAACCTGAATGCGGCTGCACGTATGCGTGATCGCACCCATAAAGACTTTTTAGCTCATTCACTGCCATCTCTTCAATCGTATCGACATTTTCACAGCCCGCATAAAAGCGTTTGCGCACAGCACCCTCACTATATTTATCGGTGAGCCAATTCCCCATCGCTTGCTGGACAGCTAGAGAGCAGTAATTTTCGGAAGAAATTAATTTTAAATTACCACGCTGCGCATTCAGCTCAGCGACAATAGCCGCAGCAATTTTTGGCGAACGCTCTTCTAAATGGTCGAGTGCTGCTAAACTGCTAATCGCAGCGCTACTACGTTTATCTTCCGCTACTTGAGAAAAATAGTTTTTTAAATACTTCATGGGGAAATCCTTTTTTCCAGAGAATAGCAAAGTTTACGAGAAAACGCCAATCGCCACTTGTTTTTTAAGGCTGGAATAAAAAAATCATTTACTTGATTCTTAATCGATTATAGAGGTATGATACTCTTATCTATAGATGGTAAGGAGCCCAAGTTGAAAATTCTCGACACACTAAAGAAAATTTTAGATATTCAAGAGCTCGATATTAAAATGATTCAGCTCATGCGCGTCAAGCGCCAAAGACAAAAAGAGTTGGATCAAATTAAATCTTTGCGAAAAGAACTCGACGAACAGATGAGTGTAAAAAAAGCTGAAGTTGTTGAACTTAGCAGCACCATTTCTCAAAAAGAAGAGAAAGTTGAAGAACTTACCGTGCACATGAAAGAGCTGGAAGCAAAGCAATCTGCAGTCAAAAAAGTGGAGGAGTTTAACGCTCTAACACAAGAGATGACACAGACTGAGCGCTCTAAAGTACAGGTCGAAAATGAGCTTTCCGAACTTGTCGAAAAGAAAGTTACAGAAGAAGAAATTCTTGTTAAAATTGAAGAGAGCTCCAAATCAACTGAGTCCTCTAGCCAAGATCTAGAAGTCGAAATTCAAAATAGCATCTCACAAGTCAACGTGGAAGGATCTGAGCTAAAAGCAAAACGCGACAAGCTAGCAACAGGTGCTGACGAAGAAGTTTTGAAAATTTACGATCGATTGATCCGCAATAAAAAAGATCGTGTCATTGTGCCTCTTGAAAATCGAACATGCAGCGGCTGCCATATTGCACTTACACCTCAACACGAAAACCTCGTTCGCAAAGGCGAAAATCTTGTCTTCTGCGAGCATTGTTCCCGTATCCACTACTGGCAAGAAAGCGAGGAATTTGAAGATGAGGCAAAACCAACACGCCGCAGAAGACGTCGTACGACAACAACCTCATAAACTTTGGGAGAGTAGGCAATCGCCTCGATTTTTCGAGGAGGAAAGTCTGGACTTCGCAGGATCAGATGCCAGTGAAAGACTGGGGGCCGAAAGGCTACGGAAAGTGTCACAGAAAACATTCCGCGTCTCTTTTACTTGAGACGACAGGCTGAAAATGTTGGTTTTAAGCACCAACCTCACCTTTGAGAAATCTTAGGGAGCGACAAACCCTATCTGAAGCAAGAGCACCGGGAATCTCTTTTGGATCCGAAAGCCCCACCGCAAAATCGCTTGAGAGTTGCAGCAATGCAACTCCTAGATGAATGATTGCCTGAAGCACCCCGCGTTAAAAATTTTAACGCGGGGTGCTAAAACAGAATCCGGCTTATCGCTCTCCCCTTTTCATTCAAAACAAATCGTTTAGAGTAACAACTGCATCTATTAATTCTTCAGAGTACATGGTTTTTTTCAATCCATTTGCAGAAACTATAGCAAAGAACAACTGTTTCTCTGTTTTTGTTTTTTTCTGAAAAACTTCCATTTTTTTCTGAATCTTTTTTGCATAATCCTTGTCAATCGCAAGCGGTGCTTTCGTAAATTTAATTTCACAAATTGTGATTGCATTATCATCCCTATCAAACAAAAGGTCAATTTGAGCACCAGAATCTTCTGCGCCTTTTTTTGGGGAATAGCGCCATGTGCTAGGTAAGGCAGTCGGACTAAGTTCAAGTGCTGTGCTAATCTGAAAAAGATGTTTATAGCATAACGCTTCGTAGGCATACCCTGACCAACTAGACCAAGAACTTGTTTGTCTTGTCTTATCCCAGTACCCTTTCCTTAATCCTTTTTTCGACAAAGTTAATTTAATAGGCTCTATCCAATACAAATAAAACAGTGTGAATTCATCAATAACCTTATAATAAATTCCTTTTTTTCGATGCTGAAACGAAATAAAACTGATGATAAAACCCGACTCTTCTAG
>JAJFMI010000120.1 GCA_021772235.1 Chlamydiota bacterium | reverse complement strand
AAGGCGATGGGGACATCTATTTAAACAAGCAAAACGATTGCGAAGGAAAAAATGATGAAAATACTTTTTTTTATTGGTGTAGCAACGGCGCTTTGTGGGAATACATTTGATGATTTATTTTCTCGTGACCTTATAAATGAGGGAGAAAGGCCAAAATTGCACATTGGCTGTGGTGAAAATCGTATCAAAGGTTATGTAAACATTGACTTTTCGCCTTCAGAGCACACAATTCAGGATAGACAAGGCGCTGACTATTTTTTCGATATTACCAAGCTGACGTTTCCTGCTGAATCTGTTCTAGAGGTGCGCAATCATCATGTTTTTGAGCACTTTTCTCGACCGGTTGCTCTAGCGATGCTAACGGCTTGGCAATACTGGCTCTGCGAAGAGGGAAAAATTTATATCGAAACTCCTGATTTTGAAAAAGGGATGTTGCGTTTTCATAAAACAAAAAAATATGCCACAAAGCAGGCGATTTTGCGCCATCTTTTCGGCTCACACGAAGAATATTGGGCGGTGCATTGGGATGGATGGTATGCAGAAAAGTATCGTTATACCCTTGAAAAACTAGGGTTTACCAAGATTTCTGTTCGTCATGAAAGCTATAAAATGCTCGACAATATTCACGTAAGAGCAGAGAAAACCATTTCGTATTCATTAGGGGATTTGCGCGTGATAGCAAAAAACATTTTGCGCGATAGTATGGTTGATCGGAGTCCATCAGAGCAGAAAATGTGGCGCCACTGGTGTAAACTTTATGATCAGGCCTTGGATCAAATGATAATTTCTGAAAAATAGTTGACAGGTTGATAAGCCAGCGCTAACTTGCAGTTAGTGTTGAAGAGTCGATTGCAGAGGGTAATTGCCCTTTTTATTATTTTAAGCGTACCTACTTTTATTCTGAAGGAATATCAGAATTTAAAGGTTTCGCGGCGCAAGAATATCTTTTCCGAGGTGAAACCGGCAGAAGATATTGCTTTTTTACGTGATAAAAACTTTGTAGTTGTCATTCTCTCAACAGCTGTGAATGAGCAGTTTTGGGAACGTAATCTCAACTCTCTTCTCTCGCAAAGCTATGAGCATTATCGTGTTATCTATTTAGATGATGGGAGTTCGCAGCGCATGCTTGAGCGCGTTGAGAGCTATGTTCGTTCTCATGGGAAAGGAGATATTGTCTCTATCATTCGTAAGCAAAAGCTCAAATCACAATTCGAGCACTATTGCGATATTGTGCGCAATTTGCAGGATGATGATGTCGTGGTCCATCTCGATGGAAATGATTGGCTCGCTCACGCTCTTGTTCTACAAAAATTGAATGATGCTTATAGTTGTCAGGGTGTTTGGCTTACCTATGGTGGTTATTTAGAATATTCTGCTGGGTCTTGCTCGGGTGTTGAGGCTTTTCAGCAGCAGTGTAATGGGCAGAGGCGCGCAAGTAGTATGCCTTGGTTTCGCTCGCCGCTAAAAACGTACTATGCAAAGCTGTTTAAACAGCTCGATTTTGATTCTATGTATCAAGAAGATCAGGTGCTTTCTGGTTCGAGTTGGGGGTTTATGCTGCCGATGGTGCAGATGGCGGGCCGGCATGTGCATTATATTCCAGAGGTGCTTTATGTCCACAACACTGCCAGCATTTAATTATTAAAGACAGTCGGGTGGCAAGCCCGCCGCCGCCCCCTTCGGCTCCTTCTCGCTTCACATAATCGAGTCCTCGCCCGAGGCCCGTGCAAAGCACTGTTCCTCGTTCTGCGGTTCGATTCTATTTTGCGATAAGAACCCGCGACTCCGCTTCGCGCCTTATCGGTTTTTTTCCTAGTTTAGAACTTATTTTGCTTCGCGCTTCATTGGTTTTTTCGTTCGTAAATGGAGCCGATTCCTAATTCATCACGGTATTTTGTTACGGTTCTACGTGAGATAGGTGTTCCTAGGGCTTTAAGTCGTCTAGCAAGTTCTTCATCAGAAAGGGGGTTTTCTTCCTGGGATATGAGTTGTTTGAGTTTCTCTTTCGGTCCTAAGTTCTTTTTTAGGAAGTGTTTGAGTGGAAACATGCCCATTGAGCATTGGATCCACTTTTCTTGCATTGCGCGAGATAGTGTTGATTCGGTTAGATCTAGTTTTTCTGCAAGAAAATGTAGGGTGGAGCCTTTGGGGTGAGGTGAGTTACCGGAGAAAAAATCTTTTTCGATTTCTAGTAAGAGGTGCGTGAGTTGTGCAAGGGTTTTTTTGCGATTGCGCAATGCTTGTAGTATCCATCGCTCGCTTGTTGCTTCGCCATCACTTCCTGAAATTTCTATGCGGTTTTCATCGATAATGATATCGGGGAGCACGATGCGGTTTTCATCGGGCGCAAATGGAAATCCAGGAAAGGGGTGTAGAGGACGAATTTCTTCCTGCACGATGCGTACTATTTCTTCTGTGGGTATGTGCATGGTTTTGGCAATTTTTTCCCAGCGCTGTTTGAGAAAATCTTCGTAGTATTTTTGCAGGAGTTCTCTTGCTTTGCCTTTTGCTTGAATGATAAGTGCTTCTTTTGGGCCGGATGTGGCTATTCCCAATGGATCAAATTGCTGCACTGTTTGTAAAAGGAGAGAATCGGAGCCTGTGTAAAAGCCTTTCTCATCAAGGTTGCCAATAATCTGCTCGGCTTCAAGGAGTTCTTTATTGTTAAAAATTTCGCGTGCTTGTGCCATGAGATGATCATAGAGCGTGGGTTTTGCGACGAGGTTTTCATCAAAGCAGCTCTTCTTCTTTTTTAGAAGGTCTTCAAGTTGGGTAACAGGCATCTCTAAAATTTTTAGAGATTGCTGCATGGTTTGCGTAAGCGCGAGTTGCTGCTGTTGTTTAAAAGTAAGCTGGAATTTGGGTTTTCCCATAACTCCTAGCTATACATTTATTGTCATGCCTTTTCAAGGTCGTCACCTCTTACTAATAATTCTTTAGCTTTATCATTGAGTAAACGAATTCTATATGTATATTCTCCTTTTAACAGGTCATGCACAGTGTCAATGACTGTTGCTAAATCAGGTCTGTAAGGGGGGATATTATGGAAAACTATATCCCCAATTTTAAATCGTTCGGTTTTTGAGGGTTCGTCTGGTGATTTTTCATTTTCAGCTTTCTCTCTCATAAATTTGAGAAGGATATACATGCCATAGGAATTATTTATTTCGCAAATTTTATTTAGATCTTCAGGACGCAACTTTTCGTGGAGAGCTTTAAACATTTGATTTCTATCACGTACAATATCAACGCCTATGATCGTGTGAATAGGGGTATGGCCTTGATCGTCAACTGTACATAGAATTTCAGGAGTTGCTTTATTAAGAAAAGGGGTAAATGCCGACATGCCATTAGCAAAAATTGAGCTATAATGCATAAAAGTCCGTCCATTTTCATCTTTATTTTCTAGGCTATTGGAGGTCATTTTCCCTAATATTGGTATCATGAGTTCAATGTTTACCTCATGGCCGCATAATCCATGCTGAAGTGGAGTCCTTCCGGCGATATCAGTTATTCCAAGATCTTCTGGATGCATTCTCTTTAGGAGTTCTCTTATTATCATCTGCTGGTTATATTGCGCGGCAAGATGTAAAGGGGTTCGGCCCAGTCCATCTCTTTGAGCGAGCTCTTTTGGAAGAAATGAATTAATTAAGAAAAATAGGGTAGTCCAGTTATGAAAAAATCGTTTGTTTTCACGTGAATAGTCTTCAATTATTTCATGTAGAATAAGATGACGATACATCTCTAAATTATTAGAAAGGAGTACTCCTCTAGAACTAAGAAGTCTGTCTGAACTATGTGGAGAGGGATAAGAGAGGCCCTCTTCATTATGAATCAGGCCTTCGATGCGGCGCCAGTCTACGATAATTTCGCCATCTGTTTTTCTTTTGTAGGAGTTTTCAATTTTTTCTGTTTGAGCTTTGACGGCCAAGGCAATTTGCTTTTTGACAAAATCAGGAAAAGCGTTAATCGCGTCACGAAGAGCAAAATTAGGGGCGAGATCAGAAATGCAGGCAGGTTTTCGACATGTTGGACAAGTTGTATCTTCACCGGTTTTTAACCAAACGGTAATACTTTTCTCTTCAAATGAGTGGCCGCAATGTAATATTACGGGTATTGCCATTTCTTCTTCTGTAATTGGGCCTTCAAATGGTGGGAATTCCATTTTTCCTAGATTGCTAATAGGTTGAGAGTTCATGTTGTTTCCTTTTTTGATAGTTGATTGTCA
>JAJFMI010000119.1 GCA_021772235.1 Chlamydiota bacterium | reverse complement strand
TTGGGAGTGCCGTTTGCACTCACTCTTCTCGCAATTAACGTCATCGGTTTCTACACCGGTAAAATCTTCACTATGCTTTATGTGTCGAAGTGGTCACTTGGAAAAATTCATCGAGAAAAATGGCAGAAATTTGGATTTTTACTCATTCTTATTGCCTACTTTCTAGTGGCGAGTATTCCCTACTTTGGGCAGGCCTTTGTTTTTGCTGTCACACTATTTGGTTTAGGAGCCATTGTAACTGGAAGAGCTGATCTCGCAAAAACATGATTTCTCTTTTTTGTTGCTGGTCACGTTACCATGAACCCAAAATTATTCATGCGATAAACCATGAAAAATGGGTTAAGGTTCTTGATCTTCTCAATGCTGGTGAAAATCCAAATGCCACAGATCGTAAGGGCACGCCTGCAATTGAGCTTGCGATCAAAGCCGACGGTGCTGCTATGAAAGTCTACGCTCTTCTTTCTCGCGGTGCAAAAATCAGTGAAAAAATCAGAGTCGATTTACATACAAAAAGATTGACATCTTAACAAATCTTAATCAAAATGCTGACTTCCATTAGGATTAGCCTGATCGGAAATTAAAGATTTTTCACTTAAAAAAAGAGGTGTATTATGCAACCAGTTGGATTAGGATTACAAGCTCAGGGGATTCAGCAGATTCCAGAGCAAGAAATAATTAATCAGGTGAGAGAGGGTTGCCGTCTTACCCTTTCTGAGGAGTTGTTCGAAGTTTTTTGTGAAAATGGTGGTTACGACACAACTTCATTAGGAAAGTTTCTGATAATGAAGGATGCAATTATGCCTGCAATAGAAAAGAATGCTGAAATGTTTGCAGGTATGGTGAGTTCAGAGGCGAGAGTTTCTGAAAAGTCTCTTATTGGTTTAGGTGAGTTGAATCAAGCTTTTCAAGGGGTCAACTTGTCCGTTCGATCTTACACCATTACAAATGATGAACTACAGCATGCAGTTTATGCTGAGACACCCCTAATTATTGATCCTCTATCTGAGGGGTTTGTTAACGGTCGTCCTGCATCGATATATGCTGTTTATGCGCCCTGTTTTACCGACAGGTATGATGCTTATAAAGAAGGGTTTCGTCATGCTAAGATAGCGCTTGAAGCAACTTTACATGGTTTACCAATAGTTGAAGGGCGGCAGCCCGGCTTTAGTACTGAAGTTTTATATTCTGAAACGCAACCAAAAGATTCATATGATACTAAAGGGGATTTTTGTGATCTAAAAGGACGTTTTATCGGTGATACGCAAAAAAAATATAGTGAAAAGAGGAGGAGAATTGTGCTCTGTGATCGTCGCGATGCAGATGGACAACCACAACAATCACCATCTGAAGATGCTTATGGTAGAGGAAAAACTGCAGCAGTTTACGTAATAGAAAATCGTGATGGTGCTCGTATGGCATTTGTTATATCACCATCCCTTGCCTTTGATATTGATCCGGAATATGACAATCAGGAACACAATGGATTCATTGATGGTCTCTTTGATAAAGCCATTAATAGAGATGAGGCGGCTACTTTTTTAGATGAAAATGGGAATCCAATTCTTCAATTTAATGACTGATAACAAGACTTGGAAGTTCTCCTCTTCTTGTAATTAGGAAGAGGTGGGTGATTAATTAAATTGCTAGAATTCAACTTGGCCAGGAACACGGGGGAATGCGATGACATCACGGATGTTTTCCATTCCCGTAATAAATTGCACCAGGCGTTCAAAACCGGCTCCAAAGCCACTGTGTGGGACAGATCCAAAGCGGCGTAAATCGAGATACCACTTGTAATGCTCGATATCGAGTTCGTGCTCTCTAAACTTTGCTTCTAAGCGATCGTAACGCTCTTCACGTTGCGAGCCCCCAATGATCTCTCCCACTTTTGGTACGAGAATATCAAGCGCGGCAACGGTTTTATTATCGTCGTTTTCACGCATATAAAACGCTTTAATTTCTTTTGGATAGTCAGTGACGATCACGGGTTTTTTTGCGTGTTTTTCTGTGAGATAGCGTTCGTGCTCTGTTTGTAGATCAATGCCCCATTTCGGTTCAAAGTCAAACTTCTCGCCCGATTTTTGCAAAATCTCGACTGCTTTTGTGTAGGGAATGTACGCAAAGGGCGCTTCTAAAACATGATCGAGGCGCTTGTGCAAGCCTTTTTCTACCCATTGATCAAAGAAGTTGAGATCCTCTTCACAGTTTTCCTTTGCGTATTTGACGAGGTACTTGAGATACTCTTCGCCAATTTTTGCCGTATCGGCAAGGTCGGCAAAAGCCATCTCTGGTTCAATCATCCAGAATTCCGCCAAGTGGCGCGCTGTATGCGAATTTTCTGCACGGAATGTAGGGCCAAAAGTATAAACGTCAGAGAGTGCTGTAGCGTAGGCTTCACCATTGAGTTGTCCTGAGACGGTGAGGAAAGCAGGTTTGCCAAAGAAGTCCTGGGAAAAGTCGATGGAGCCATCTTTGTTTTTTGGTGGTTTATTTAAGTCTAGGGAGCTGACTTGAAACATTTCACCGGCGCCTTCGCAGTCAGAACTTGTGATAATAGGACTTTGCAAATAGAGAAAACCGCGCTCTTGGAAAAAGCGATGTGAAGCAAAAGCAAGGGCGTTTCGCACGCGCGCGACGGCACCTTGTGTGTTTGTACGGGGGCGCAAATGCGCGATGGTGCGTAAAAACTCAAAAGAGTGGCGTTTTTTCTGCAGGGGATAGTCATCTGCAGGGCAGCCACCAACAAGTTCGATTTTTTCCGCTTGCATTTCGACTTTCTGCTTGCCTCCGGGACTCTCCACAAGCTTTCCTGTGGCAATGATTGCAGCGCCCGTTGTGAGATCACTGCTATCAAAGAGTTCATTTTGTGCAACAATTTGGAAATTCCCAAGAGTAGAGCCGTCATTGAGTTCGATGAAGGAAAAGGTCTTTTGCGCGCGATTGCTACGAATCCATCCCGCTACTTTAATTTCTTCGCCCACTTTTGCTTCTTGCAAAAGCTGTTTGATCTTTGTTCTAGTCGGCATAATCTCTCAACTGTTGAATTTCTTCCGGCCAAATTTCCGGATTGGGAGTTTCTAAATATTTGGGCAGCTCGCGCAAATCGGGGTGCTGCATCATCGCTTTAAAACCTTCGATTCCAATTTCGCCTTCGCCTAAAGAAGCGTGGCGATCGCGCTTTTTCCCTAAGGGAAATTTGGAATCATTTACATGAAGCGCATACAAATGCTTAAGACCGACAACATCATTAAACTCTTTCAGCGTTGCGTCCCAAGCTTGCTTATTGCGGATGTCATATCCTGCTGCGAAAATGTGGCAAGTGTCGATACAGACACCAATAGGAATTTTCTTTTCCACACCCTTAATAATGTAATCGAGATGAGCGAATTCATGACCAACAGTAGAGCCTTGCCCCGCTGTAGCCTCTAAAAGTAGGCGAGTAGGACCGCCACAGCAAAGTTTTTCCACCTCAAGCAAACTTTCAATAATGCGATCTAAACAAGTTTCTACACTATCAGTGAGGGCTGCGCCAGGATGAAAGTTCATATAAGAGAGTTCTAACTGGTGGCAGCGCTCGATTTCATCGACTAAAGCTTTGCGGCTTTTTACAAGATTTTCAGGATTGGGAGCGCCAAGATTCATTAAGTAGCTGGCGTGCGTCATTAACTCTTTTAGTCCTGTTTCTTCTTTAGCTTTGTTCCAGCGCTCTAACTCTTCATCTGAAATGGGCTTGCCTGCCCATTGCCGCTGATTGCTAGTGAAAAATTGAATCGTAGTAGCGCCAATACGCTGCCCATGCAAAAGAGCTTTATGTACTCCACCTGCAGCAGAAGTATGCGCGCCAATCAAAAGTTTCTCTTTAGAAGTCTTTGCCATAAGAAGACTATTCTCTCATGAACGAGAAGAAATTTCAAGAGTTGTAGCGATAGTTTACAAGTGCAACACAACCTGCTAAAGGAAGAGCTGCTGCAAGACCAATATTTGCCACTTTTCTTGGTAGGAGAGCAAAGCTAATTGCACTGAGAAAGATGGCAGAAACCAAAATGCTACCTCTTAAAACCACGCTGTCGGGCGCTTTATCGTTTTGACGTAGGGTGAATACTACTAAAGTGGGATCTGTAAGAATCAAGACAGTAGCATCCCAAATCCACTTGGGTTGAATCTTTTGGCTCTTGTTTAGATAGAGTAGAATTGAGGAAAGAGTAATCGCCGATGATGTTAGAGTTAATCCGGGGCCTGAAAAATGGTACTCCCTGGTATGTTTCTCGCAAGGAGAAAAAGCAGGGAGTGTCAGAAAAGAAAGTATTGTTTTCTTTTTAAGTAGTGTGAGCGAGGAATTCGCAAACTAGCGGCACGTTAATTGGTAGTGCTAGTGGAACTTGATCGAACTCAGGTGTGTTTAGCAGCTTGCCGGTAAATTTCCCTTCTTCAATTTCTAGGTAAGGGGGGATTTCTCTTGCTGTATTGCCTTGTGCTTCTTTAATCAAGGCGTTGTTTTGTGATTTTTCACGTATGGAAATCACCATGCCCGGCTTAACTTGGAACGAGCGTACATCAACTTTTTTGCCGTTAACTTGAACGTGGCCATGAGCTACGATCTGTTGGGCGTGAAAGATGGTGTTTGCAAGTCGCAAGCGATAGACAATATTGTCTAGGCGGCACTCAAGTTGCTCAAGGAAGACGTGTGAAGTATTTTCTTTACGACGAACGGCTTCTTTGTAGTAACGCTTAAGTTTTTTCTGTGCGAGCATGCCATAGACAGCTCTCAACTTTTGTTTTTCATCCAACTGCAAGCCGTAATCAGACTTCTTGCGGCGTCTTGCGCCGTGAACGCCTGGGGGATTAGGTTTGTGTAGCATTGGATTGCGGCGTCGTCCAAAAATGTTTACGCCATATTTTCGTGCAATTCGGTTTTTGGGTCCTGTATAGCGGGCCATAAATCCTCTGAAGTTTCATTTATTTCATGTCCATCATAGTACATACGGTTTTATTCTACAACTCTGATCTTCAATGAGTTTTAAAAAAAACATTGGTCTTTTCAAAAATACTACAGTTGTAGTATTGTGAGTGGCATGAATGCAAAAAGAAAATTTGGAGAGTTAGAGCTGGAAATTCTTAAGGTAGTTGCCGAGCAGGGCACGGCTACTGTTAAAGAGATTCAAGCGGTTTTGGGCGGCGAGGACAAGTATACTTCTATTATGACGGTGATGAGTCGTTTGGTTGAAAAGGGGGAGCTTGTACGCGAGAAGATCGGATTGCAATACCATTATAGTGTTTGCAAGAAGCGTGTACAGCCGCAGCTTCTTAACAAAATAAAAAAGAAAATATTTGGTGGGAAGACGGCTCCCATGGTGAGCTTTTTGCTTGAAACTGATGGTCAGATTTCAGATAAGGAGATTGCCGAAATTGAAAAAACTATCAGGAAGTTAAAAGATGGAAAGAAGTGATCTTTTTTGGTTTTTTAGCTTTGATTTCATCATCAACTGCTTGCTCAGTTTTTTTACGGCAGTGATTTTAGTTGAGATCGTACTTTTTGCTTTTCGTGTAAAAAATTTGCGCGGGCGTATTTTTGCTCGCCTCCTCCCTTTTGCAAAATTGCTGATTGATCCTTTCTTGTATGACTATTCGCGCTGGTCTCTTTTTCACGGGTTACACCCCCTTTTTACTGGAGAGGGAAATCGTTTTCTTACAATCGGCTTTTCAAATGGATTGCAGATGGGGCTTTTCTTAAAAAATGGTGTTTCATTTTCTCTTGGTGATGTGCTCGCTTTCCATCTTCCGTTTGTGGTTGTGAAGGGAGTGGTGATTGCGGTTTTTACTATTTCGTCTATTCTTTTTGCTGTTCGTGTGCGCTCATTTGTTCAAGAGAGAAGATTCAAGTATAAGATGACTCAGTTCGAGAGAAATGGCCTCGAGGTGATGGTCTCAGAGGGTGTTGACGTGCCCTGTGCCATTCTTCCTCGCACGATTCTTTTTCCCAAAGAGGGTTTAGAAAAACTCTCAGATGATGAATTTGCTGCAGTTGTTGCGCATGAAAAAGAGCATTTACGTTTTAAAGATTCTTGGACGCGTCTTTTTCTCTATTTTACGACTGCACTGTTCTGGTGGATTCCTATGTGGGGGGCACAAAAGAGGTTAGAGGATGCGCAGGAAAAAGCTGCAGACTTAGGCGCGCTGCGTTTAGGATTGTCGAAGTTAGCGCTTGCTTTAGCGGTAGCTAAGTTTGCAAAAATCCAACATGCGAAGCAAAAACAACGACTTTTAGTTAGCGCTTTTTGCAGCAGAGGAACGGCTTTGCATCGCGTAAATCAGATTGCCAATATGAAGGTTTTGAAGGGAAACAAAGGGGGGGTTAAAGGGGGGCTTGTTACGCTCTTTTTTGCGGCTATTCTTTTGGGATCTTTCTGGATATTATAAAAAAATTTAACCCTAAATACTACAGTTGTAGTAAGGAGACAGTTATGAAAATACTATTAACAACTATTGCCCTTTCAGGCGCGCTTTGTGCACAGAATGTCGAGGTGCATTCGATTCAGGATGTGCGTCAGGAGATGTTAGAGAGCTGCAATAAAAACGGAAACTTGCCTTTTGTGATTAAACTGCCGAAGGGATCTGAAGTTCCCGTAAGTCTATTGATCAAAGGGGATTTTTTCGCGGCTTCTTCTGAAGGTGATGAGGCATTTTCTGTAAAAATCTTGAAAGATCTCTATGTGAAAACAGATAAAGGAGATCTTCTTGTAAGCCAAAATGGAAGAAAATGGAAGCCTGTTGCAGAGTTTTTCACAGGTTCTTTGGGCTGGTCGATCAATGATAACGCCTCCTCAAAAGTAGGTCTTTTCTTGGAAGCTAACAAGAGATAATAAGCCTCTTGATTGTCCATGCAAAAATTGTTATTATTTTTGCATGGACGATTATCATGTGATTGCGTTTTACGCATTTTTCCCCGTAGAGGATCCTCATTTAGAGGTAAAACGACAAAAAAAATTTTTAGCTGAGCGCGATATGCGCGGGCGTATCTATATTTCTGAGGAGGGCTACAACGGTCAGTTGAGCGCTTCGCCAGATGCTTCTAATGAATATATTGCGTGGATGAAGGATGATCCTCGCTTTGCTGATGTTCAGTTTAAAATACAAACTTTTCATGAGCATCCCTTTGATCGCGTAACGGTAAAGTATCGCGAGCAGATTGTAGCGATGGATGAAAAGGTCGATATGCAATTGGTAGGGGAGCATGTGGCGCCCAAAAAATGGCGCGAGATGTTGGAGTCGCGCGATGAAGATACGATTTTGATCGATGTGCGCAATAATTATGAGTCAGAAGTGGGTCATTTTGAAGGGGCAGAGTGTCCCGATTTGGAGACGTTTCGTGAATTTCCCGAGTATGCCAACCGGCTTGCCAAACGTTTGGATACAAAAAACACTAAGGTGATGATGTATTGCACGGGCGGCATTCGCTGCGAGCTCTACTCTTCTTTAATGAAGGAGCGCGGGTTTGAAAATGTCTATCAGCTCGATGGTGGTGTGATCAATTACGGTATGCAAGAGGGCTCGAAACACTGGAAGGGCAAGTTATTTGTTTTTGATGATCGCATGGTGGTGCCAATTTCTGAGGATAATGATGAAGTTTTGACGGTCTGTAAGGACTGTGGTGTTTCCTGCGATCACTATTTTAATTGCGCGCGTATGGACTGCAATGATCTTTTTATTAGCTGCTTAGAGTGTGCTAAAAAAGCGCGTGGATGTTGTTCTGAAAGCTGTTTGAAAGAGGGTCGTGTGCGTCCGTTTAATCCCGATCATGCGCCCCGTCCTTATCGCCGCTTGAGCAAAGAGGAAAAAGAGCATCTTGCTGGAACTTGATGAGGCTTTAGAGGCAGTCGCGATTCGCGATGTTTTGCCGCGTGTGAAAAAGCTCGCCGTTTCCGGGGGGCTTTTTTGGAAAAAACAAAAGCTTGTTTGTGATCTACTCGCTCCATTTTTTTTGGAGCTTTCTGCTTTAAAAGATGGTGCGGAGGTGCTTGTCGAAGCATCTCTTGTTCGTGGTAAATCTCGCACTACGTTTGAAAAAGTTTTCCCCGCTCCGATGCCGCTTGTCTTGGCGCCGCCTTTTCTCTATTTTGTCGATTGCGATTTACGTCTGCTTCAGAGGCTTTCATCTGGCAGTTTGGTTCTCTCTTATGAAGAGTGGAACGAGTTAAAAGAGGATTGTGATGAAAATGTCATCATTAAGGAAGAGGGGGAGGCGCGCGCGATCGCTTTGCCCAAGCTGATTTTGAAGGATGGCACGGGGAGTTTTGCTAAATGCGAAACAGGAGAGTGGCTTGAGGATTTGCTTGAAGTTGGCTATCGCAGAGCTCAGGATGGGTTTTACTGCCCTGGTGATTGTGTTCATTTGGCTATTACTAAGTTAATTGAAAAGGGCTGGGAGGTCGCCGACTCAAAAGGGCGCTCAGTTGTTCTTCAGAGCGCGATTTTGTTTGAAAAGGGCTGCGTTGATTTTGGTGAGGAGCAGGCAGAATTTTCTAAGTTGCAGATGCACTCCTCTTTTGTGGGTCTCTCTGATTCAAAGGTGGGCTTGCTTGATCGCGAGGAGATTCCGGAGGAGTTTGTCGGTCGCAAAACGGCGCTTTCAAATGTGGAGCTTGCGAGTGTTGGTAAGATTGCAGAGAAGAAAGAAGTTCTTCCAGGTGAAGGATTTACGGGCGCGCTTTTCCCTTATCAGCAGGAGGGGATCAACTGGTTGCATCGCATTTATGCGTCGGGTCTTTGCGGGATTTTGGCTGATGAGATGGGACTGGGTAAGAGTGTCCAGCTATTGGCATTTTTTTCAGGGTTAAATGTACCACATCCAATGCTGATTGTGGCACCGACTTCTCTTTTGCTTAATTGGCAAAGAGAGGTGGAGCGTTTTTGGCCTGAAGCAAAGCCCTATTTATATTATGGGGATGAGCGAGATATTCAAAAAATTGGAAATCAGAGGCTTGTGCTCACTTCTTATGCGATTTTGCGTCGTGATATTGAGGAAATCAGCCGTGTAGAATGGGGAGCTGTTGCTTTGGATGAGGCGCAGATGATTAAAAATCCTAAGAGTCAAACGTTTGCTGCGGCTTGTTGTTTAAAGGCGCCTTTTCGTCTCTCGATTACGGGGACGCCGATTGAAAATCATCTCGGGGAACTTTTTACGCAGTTTACGTTTATTCTTCCTTCTCTCAAAACGACAAATCATGAGAGGCTTAAGCCTTTTATTCTGCGTCGCACGAAAAATGAAGTGGCGCTTGATCTTCCTGAAAAGTTGGAGCAGATTGTCTACGTTGGGATGAATGCGGGGCAGCAGGGGGCGTATACAAAAATTTTAGAGAAGACGCGTCAAGAGGAGAGTTTGACTCACATGGAGGTTTTAGAAAGACTTTTGAGGTTAAGGCAGATCTGCTGCGATCCCCGTTTAATTGATGAGGCGGCTGATAAGAGTACAAAGCTCGAACGTTTAGTTGCGGATATTGAAGAGCTAGAAGGGAAAAAGGTTCTTGTATACAGCCAATTTACGCAGATGTTGGGATTGATTGCCAAAGAGTTAGAGGCTCGTGGTATTTCTTATCTCTATCTAGATGGTAAAACGAAAAATCGCATGGAGCTTGTCGATGAGTTTCAAAATACGGAGGGAGGATCTGTTTTTCTTATCAGTTTGAAGGCGGGCGGTGTTGGTCTCAATTTAACGGCAGCAGATTATGTGCTGATTTATGATCCATGGTGGAACGAAGCGGTTGAAAATCAAGCGATTGACCGTGCCCATCGAATTGGTCGAAAGGGAACGGTCATCGCTCGAAGGTATGTAACGATTGGCAGCTTAGAGGAGAAGATCATGCAGTTAAAAGACCGCAAGCGCGCTCTCATTGAGAGCTCTCTAAGCACTGAATCGATTGATTTTGAGGATCTTAAGGATTTACTATCCTAATGGGGGCATTTGTGGCGGGCCACCATCATCGCTTTTGCGATCGAGCATTTCCAAGGCCGCTTCTTTTAAGGTTTTAAGACCCTCTTCAAAGCCAATTTCTTTTAGCAATGTGTTGAGGTAGCTGCGCTCAGCTTGTAGCTGGTCGCATAGTGATTCAAGTTTTGCAACTTTTCTTTCCAAGTGATTTGTGGTCATTGTTATCTCCTGTTCTTACTCTTAGTGAAGCAAGAATCGTGCCAAGTGGAGAGATATCCAAAAGTTTTTTCCTAAGGTGCTCGCGCTCAAGGAGGAGAATTTTTTCTTTTAGGTCGATGCCAAAAGCGTATCCACCAAGCGAGCCATCTTTTGCAATGACGCGATGGCAGGGGATAAATAAGGGTACAGGATTATAGTGGAGCGCTTGTGCTACTGCTCTGCACGCTTTAGGGCGGTCGATTTTTTTCGCAATTTCACTATAGGCAAGAGTTTGTCCAAAGGGGATTTTTGCTGTCTCTTCTAGTACAGCTTTTGAAAAGGGTGTGAGAGAAAATGGGGTTAGCAGGTAGGAGAGATTCCTACCTGCTAAAAATTGCTTACATAGCGCGGCTGTTTGCGCGCTCTGTTTGAATTGCAATGTCGCGCTCACGTTGTAAGAGCTCTTCGTATTTGTTTTTGGAGACTTGGTCATTGTTATAAAACCATTCACGTTTGGTTTGCCCATCAAGATAGACGATGGATTCACCGTGGCGTTTGCCTGTAATCCACTGGTTTTCTTCAATGAGTTTTGTGCCGTCCATGTAGAAGCGCTCTGGACCATGTTTAAAACCGTGGTTGTAGCTTACTTCAAGGTATTTTGTTCCGTTTTGATAATAGGAGCATAGGCCGTGTGGTTGGCCATTTGCATATGCTTCAACAGATACTGGTTCGCCACTTTCTGCAAAGACGCGTTTTTCACCGTGAATGGTGCCGCCAGCAAATGTAACGATACTGCGTGGTGTGCCATTTTCATGGAACGTTTTGCGCAAGGATACGAATCCTTCTTCAATTTTTTCAGAAGAGAGAAGGGCCCCTTTGCTACTGCGTGTGATGCGATCGCCAAAACCATTTGTTACACGTGCTTCGCACTCATTTTTTGTATTCAGGTATTCTGCTGATACAAGGGCCTGGTCTAGGTACTCTTCAACAGATCTTGGCGAGCCAAGTTTGTACCAAGAGGTCACTTTTAAGCGACTTGGGCTTAAGTGCTGCTCTTCGCGTTCAGGTAAACCTTTTACGTCGTAGTATGTTTTTTTAGCCAGAGTTCCGTGTGAATAAACTTCTACAGACTCTAAAATTTGGCTATGGGGATGGGTGTAAGTTGTTGGGCCATCTAAAATTCCATCATCATAGGTAGATGT